>JBBQBW010000019.1:0-12442 GCA_038318025.1 Burkholderiales bacterium
ACCGCACGCCCCAGGGCCTGGTGCTGTTCGTCGGCATCGGGGTGCTGGCCGGACTTTTCGGGCTCGGCGCCGGGTGGGCCAACCTGCCGGTGCTGAACCTGGTGATGGGCGTGCCCCTCAAGGTCGCCGCCGGCACCTCGAGCTTCATCCTCACGCTGGTGGACTCGTCGGCGGCCTGGGTCTACCTGAACCAGGGCGCGGTGTTGCCGATGATCGCAGCACCCTCGGTGATCGGCATGATGCTGGGCGCGCGCCTCGGCGCGCGGCTGCTGGATATCGTGCCGGCCCTTGTAGTGCGCCGGATGGTGCTGGCGCTGCTGCTCTTCGCCGGCGCGCGCGCGCTGCTGAAGGGATTGGGGATCTGGACGTGACCGGCGACACGAGCCGCTCGGCGCCGCAGCGTTATGCCCGGTGGCTCGCCTGGGGATCGCGGCTCGGGCTGGCGCTCCTCGCGGTGGGCTTCGCCCTCTACCTGGCCGGCGTGACGCCCCAGGTGCCGATCGAGCAGCTGCCGGCGCTGTGGGACCGGCCGGCGGCGGAGTACCTGCAGCGCGCGGGCCTGCAGCCGGGGTGGCACTGGGCGACGCTGCTACATCGCAGCGACATGCTGGTGATCGCGGCCATCGCGCTGCTGGCCAGCTGCTCCATCGTCTGCCTCGCCGCCGTGATCCCGGTCTTTCTGCGCCATCGCGAGCGGGCCCTGGCCTGGATCTGCGGGGTGCAAATCGTGGTGCTGATAGTGGCGGCGTCGGGCTGGATCGGTGCCGCGCACTGACTAGCGCGAAATCCTCGAGGCCTTGTGGGGCACTCCGATCTGCGCCCAGTCGGTGGCCGCGGCGTCCGGCGCCCCGGCATGCACCGCGGCGATGGCGGCCTGGAGCTTCCACGGAAACCAGCGCCCTCTTTTGTTGTCTTCCCGGCACACGGCGCCTTTGGCGCGGCACCTGCAGTGCACGGCGTTGGAGGCAAGCAATGACCAGGATTCCGGTGTGAGCCCCACAAGGCGCCTCGGCATCGCGGTGGTATTCCTGTGGTTCCTGATCGGCGGCATCGCCCATTTCGTGGCGACCGATGCCGAGATGCGCATCGTGCCGCCATATATCCCGTGGCCGCGTGCGGCCGTGCTGGTGAGCGGGGCCTTCGAGTTGCTGGGCGCCGCAGGCCTGCTGTGGAGTTCGACAAGGCGCGCCGCCGGGCTCGGGCTCCTTGTGTTGACCCTGCTCGTGACGCCGGCGCACTTCTACATGCTGCAGAGGCCCGAGCTCTTCGACGTGCCGTATTGGGCCCTGGTCGCCCGGCTCCCGTTGCAGGTGGCACTGCTGGCCCTGATCGCCTGGAGCACGAGTGCCTTCCGGGCGCGGACTTCCTGAACAACGGCTTACTGCCCCCAAGGAGTCGACTTCCCACCTCTCACCACCGCAACCGGCTCGATCTTCCCGCCCCGCATCCTGAAGATCGTCATCTCCGCGTCCTTCCGGTCGCCCTTCGCATCGAAAGCGATCCGTCCGGTGGCGCCATCGAGCACGACGTTGCGGATCTCGGGCGTGAACTTCGCGGGATCGACCGAATCCGCGCGCTGCATCGCCGCGATCACCACGTTGGTCGCGTCGTAGAAAAACGGCGCATAGAGCTTGGTGGGCCCGTACTTCGCGGTGAAGGCGGCACGAAAGGCAGGGCTCGCGGCACTCGCGGGCAGACCCGCCTGGGAGCACACCAGCCCCTCGCCCGCGGCGCCCGCGAGCTTCGCCATCTCGTCGGTGCAGGCGCCATCGCCGAACGCGAACTGCGCCTTCAGCCCCAGCTCCCGCGCCTGCTTCAGCATCGGGCCGCCGGTGGCGTCCATGCCGCCGTGGAACACCACGTCGGGTGAGCGCGAGCGGATGCGGGTGAGCACCGCCTTGAAATCGGTGTCCTTGTCCGCGGTGCGCTCGCGTGCGACGATCGCGACTCCATTTGCGCGCAGCGCTCGCTCGACCTCGGTGGCGAGCCCCTCGCCGTAGGCGGTCTTGTCGTCGACCACGGCGGCGCGCTTCGCCTTCAGCTCCCCGGCGATATAGGCGGCGATCGCGGGGCCCTGCTGGTCGTCGCGACCGACTGTGCGGAACACCCCGGCGAGCCCGCGCTCGGTGAGCACCGGGTTGGTGGCGGAGCCGGAAATCACCGGGATGCCGGCGCGGGCGTATATCTCGGAAGCGGGAATGGTGACGCCGGAGTTGAGGTGGCCGATCACGGCGGCCACGCGCGCGTCGACCAGTTTCTGCGCCACGGCGGTGCCGATCTTGGGATCGCCCTGGTCGTCCTCGCTCTGCATCCGGAAGGTGACCTCACGGCCGCCGATCTTGAGCCCGCGCGCATTGGCCTCGTCGATGGCGAGTGCTACGCCGTTCTCGTCGTCCTTGCCCTGGTGCGCGATGCCTCCGGTGAGCGGGCCCGCGTGCCCCACGGTCACCACCAGCGGCGCGGGACCCGCGGGTGCCGCGGTTTTCGGCGCCTCGGTGCGCCCGCAGGCGGCGAGGAGGAGTGCCGCGACCGCGGCGCGCGCGAGGGCCCGGGTCGCGGGGCGAAAGTCGCTCAGGGTGCGGGCTTGCCGTTGTTCAGCCGCAGCCAGCCGCGGATCACGCGGTAGAGGTACCAGATGGTAAGGATGCCCCAGGGTACCCACAGGAAGAAGATCCCGATCACCGTGACGATGAAGATCACCGTGAGGATCACCGCCCACAGGATTCCCCAAAGGAAGGTCGACAGCAGCCACGAGTAGTGCGTCTCGACCCAGGTGCCGCGCACCGAGTCGCGGCTTAAGGCGCCCACGATCACGGCGAGCAGCGACAGCGTCCACAGCGTGAACGGCGAGATCGCGTGCATCACGTACAGGATGTGCGCGATGTTGGTGGGCGTGGGTCGCCCCGCGTCGTGCTCGATATCAGTCATCGTTTAGCTCCTCTCCGGGAAACAGCTCTTCATTGAAGCCGAAGCGCGTCATGTCGGTCATGCGCTGCGGGTACAGGATGCCGTCCAGGAGGTCGCACTCGTGCTGCACCACCCGGGCATGGAACCCGTCGGCCTCGCGCTCGATGGGCTGGCCGTTCTCGTCGAAGCCCGAGTACTTGAGGCGGGTGTAGCGCGGCACCAACCCGCGCATCCCCGGCACCGAGAGGCAGCCCTCCCATCCCTCCTCCACCTCGCGCGTGAGCATCGTGATCGTGGGGTTCACCAGCACCGTGAACGGCACTTCCTCGGCGTCGGGGTAGCGGGGATTCTTCTCCACGCCGAAGATCACCACGCGCTGGCCGACGCCGATCTGGGGCGCGGCGAGCCCCGCGCCGTTCTTGTGCTTCATCGTGTCCTGCATGTCCTGGAGGAGTGCCTTCAGCTCCGGGCCGAACGACTCCACCGGCTTCGCGCGCTCGCGCAGCACCGGATGCCCCATCCTCAACACGTCACGGATTGCCATGGTCCGCCACCAGTCGCGCCACGATGGTACGAACGCGGCCCATCGATTCGTCCATCACGCGCCCGATATCCTGCAGCGAGACGCTGCGGGCGCTGGCGCCGCGTCCCGCGGCGGGGTTCACCACCACCGCGATGCCGGCGTAGGCGAGCTTGAGCTCGCGCGCGAGCGCCGCCTCGGGCATGCCGGTCATGCCCACCATCGTGGCGCCATCGCCCGCCAGCCGGTCGATCTCCGCCTTGGTCTCCAGGCGCGGCCCTTGCACTGCGGCGTAGGTGCCGCCGTCGACGGTGGGCACGCCCACCGCCCTGGCCGCCGCGATCACCATGGCGCGCGTCTGCTCGTCGTAGGGGAAGGTGAAATCGACGTGGGTCACGGGCTGCTCCGCGCCCTCGAAATAGGTCGAGGGCCGCCCCCAGGTGTAGTCGATGATCTGGTCGGGAATGGCGATGGCGCCGGCGCCGAGATTCTCCGCGATGCCGCCCACCGTGAAGACGGCGATCACGCGCTCCACTTTCTGGGCATGGATCGCCCACAGGTTGGCGCGGTAGTTCACCTCGTGGGGTGCCAGCGTGTGGCCATAACCATGGCGCGCGAGGAACACCACCTCGCGACCGGCGAGCTTGCCGAACGTGAGCGGGCCCGAGGCTTCGCCGTAGGGGGTGCGGACGATCTGGCGGCGGGTGATCTCGAGTCCGTCGAGCTCCGTGAGGCCGCTGCCTCCGATGATTGCAATCATTTATTGGGAGTGATGTTGGCAGTAAACCTTTGGAACACGGATGAACACGGATGGCGACGGATGACTCCGGATGAAGGACGCAATTGCAGCGCCTCGGACACTGCGGGGCATAGAGGATTGCAATATCTCATTTGCTTGCAGTCATCCGTGTTCATCTGTCGCCATCCGTGTTCATCCGTGTCCCCCGTACTAAGACTTCAAAGCATGGATGGCGGGAAGGTTGCGCCAGAGGCCATAGGCATCCATCCCGAACCCGAACACATACCGGTTCGGCACGGTAATCCCGACGAAATCCGCCGCCATCGGCTTCTCGCGCCCCAGGTCCTTGTCGGCGAACACCGCCGAGAGCACGGTGCGCGCGCCCAGCTCCTTCAGGCGCTTGTGGATCGCGGCGAGCGTGATGCCCTCGTCGAGGATGTCGTCCACCACCAGCACCACGCGGTCGCGCACGTTGTCGCGGGGGGCGAGGCGCCAGGAGATCTCGCGCCCCTGGATGTCGTTGTTGTAGCGCGTGACCTCGATCGCGCCGAACTCGAGCGGGAACGCGAGCTTGGGCAGGAGCTGGCCGATGAAGACCGCGGCCCCGCCCATCACCGCCAGCACCACCGGGAACTCGTCGGCGAGCTTCGCGGTGATGTCGCGCCCCATTTTCTCCACCGCGCCCGACACCTGCTCGGGCGTGAAGAGGATTTCCGATTCGGCCAGCAGCCGTCGTGCTTCGATGTCGCGCTTCATCATCATTTGCGTCCCATGACGGAGTCGAGGTAGGTGCGGAAGCCCGCCGCCACCTCGGGGTGCTTCAAGGCGAGGTCCACCGTCGCCTCCAGGTAGCCCAGCTTGGAGCCGCAATCGTAGCGGCGGCCGGCGAACTCGTAGGCAAACACGCTCTCCTCCCGCAGCAGCCGCGCGATGGCGTCGGTAAGCTGGATCTCGCCCCCGGCGCCACGGCGCTGGCTCTCGAGGAAGTGGAAGATGCGCGGCGACAGCACGTAGCGTCCCACCACGCCCAGCGTGGAGGGTGCGTCCTCGGGCTTGGGCTTTTCCACCATGTTGGTGATCCTGGCCAGGCCCGGCGAGATCGCCTCGGGCACGACGATGCCGTAGGAGGAGGTTTCTTCCCGCGCCACGTTCTGCACCGCGATGACGCTGCCGCCGTTCTTCGCGTGGACCTGGACCATCTGCTTCATCACCGGCACCGTGGCGTCGATCAGGTCGTCGGCGAGGATCACGGCGAAGGGCTCGTCGCCCACCAGGTGGCGCGCGCACAGCACCGCGTGGCCCAGGCCCAGCGCCTCGGCCTGGCGCACATAGGCGCACTGCACGCCCGCCGGGAGCAGCGCGCGAACTTCCTTCAGCAGCTTGTTCTTGCCGTGGGCCAGCAATTCGGCCTCGAGCTCGTAGGCCTTGTCGAAGTGGTCCTCGATGGCGCGCTTGCCCCGGCCGGTGATGAAGATGAGGTCGGTGATGCCGGCCGCCACCGCCTCCTCCACCGCGTACTGGATGAGGGGCTTGTCGACGATCGGCAGCATCTCCTTGGGAGAGGCCTTGGTCGCCGGCAGGAAGCGCGTGCCGAGGCCCGCGACGGGAAAAACTGCCTTGGTGATCTTGTGGTGGTTCATTGAATTCCTATGCGCCGAGCAACCCGAGGAACGCGTTCTCGTCCAGGACCGCGACGCCGAGCTCCTTCGCCTTGTCGAGCTTCGATCCCGCCTCCGCCCCGGCGACCACGAAGTCCGTCTTCTTCGATACCGACCCCGTCACCTTGCCGCCCGCCGCCTCGATGCGCTCCTTGGCCTCGTCGCGCGACATCGCCGCCAGCGTTCCGGTGAGGACCACGATTTTACCCGCGAAGGGACCGCTTTCCGCCGCCCGCGTGCGTTCGCCTTCCTTCCAGCGCACGCCGGCGGCGCGCAACTGCTCCACCACCTCGCGGTTGTGGGGCTCGTGGAAGAAGGCCGCGATCGAGGCCGCCACCACCGGGCCCACGTCGGGCGCCTGCTGGAGCTCGTCGATGCCGGCGGCCATCAGGGCGTCCAGGGTGCCGAAATGGCGCGCCAGGTCCTTGCCGGTCACCTCGCCCACGTTGCGGATGCCGAGCGCGTAGATGAAACGCCCCAGCGAGGTTTCCTTGCTCTTCTCGATGCCGGCCGCCACGTTGGCCGCGGACTTCTCCGCCATGCGCTCCAGCGCCGCCAGCTTGGCGACCCCGAGGGTGTAGAGGTCGGCGGGCGTGCGCACCACGCCGCCATCGATCAGCTGCTCCACCAGCTTGTCGCCGAGCCCCTCGATGTCCATGGCGCGCCGGCCCGCGAAATGCAGCAGCGAGGCCTTGCGTTGGGCGGGGCAGAAGAGGCCGCCGGAGCAGCGCGCCACCGCCTCGTCCTCGCTCTTCGTGACCGCCGCGCCGCAGCGCGGGCACTCGGCAGGCATCACGAACCAGTCGGCGCTCTCGCGGGGACCGGGCTTCGCCACCCGCGCCACCTCGGGGATCACGTCGCCGGCGCGGCGAACCACCACGGTGTCGCGGCGCCAGATGCCCTTCCTGCGCACCTCGTCCTCGTTGTGCAGCGTCGCGTTCACGATGGTGGTGCCGCCCACGAACACGGGCTTCAACCGCGCGACGGGCGTGAGGGCGCCGGTGCGGCCCACCTGGATCTCGATGTCGGCGAGCTCCGTGGTCGCCTCCTCGGCGGGAAACTTGTGCGCCACCGCCCAGCGCGGCGCGCGCGACACGAACCCGAGCTGGTCCTGGTCGGAGAAGCGGTCGACCTTGTAGACCACGCCATCGATGTCGTAGGGCAGCTCCGGGCGCTTCGCGCCGACATCGCGGTAGAAGTCCAGCAGCCCCTCCACGCCGCGCACCGTGCGCCGGTCGTTCGCGACGCGCAATCCCAGCTCGTGGAGCCGGTCCAGCAGTTTCGAATGCGAAGCCGGCACGTCGAAGCCCGCGTGGGCGCCGATGCCGTAGGCGAAGAAGGAGAGCCGCCGCTGGGCGGTGAGACGCGGGTCGAGCTGCCGCAAGCCCCCGGCCGCCGAGTTGCGCGGGTTCACGAAGGTCTTCTCGCCGCGCTCCAGGGCCCGCTGGTTGATGGCCTCGAAGTCGCGCCGGAACATCATCACCTCGCCGCGCACTTCGAGCAGCTTCGGGGGCTGCTTCGTTTCGAGCCGCAACGGGATCGACTTAACCGTGCGCAGGTTGGCGGTCACGTCCTCGCCGGTGCTGCCGTCGCCGCGCGTGGCGCCCTGCACGAAAAGGCCGTCCTCGTAGGCGAGTGTGACGGCGAGCCCGTCGAACTTGAGCTCGCAGGCGTAGGCGACCTCGGCGGCGTCGAGGCCCTCTCGGCAGCGCCGGTCGAAGTGGCCCACATCCTCGTCGCTGAAGGCGTTGGCGAGTGAGAGCATCGGCACCCGGTGCTCCACCGCCGCGAACCCGTCGCTCGGCTTCGAGCCCACGCGCTGCGTCGGCGAGTCGATGGAGGCGAGCTCCGGATGCCCGGCCTCCAGGGCCTGGAGCTCGCGGAACAGCTCGTCGTAGGCGGCATCGGAGAGCTCCGGCGCCGCCTCGTTGTAGTAGAGGCGGTTGTGGCGCTCGATCTCTTCGCGCAGCGCCCGCGCGCGGGACTCGGCGCGGCTAGCCTTGGCGGCCATGGCGTGGCGCGGCGGGGGTCACGGGCGTACGGTCAGGAAAAGAGGCGCCGCGCGAGGGGACTGCCGGCCGGGACGCCGTGGGCCTCCATGTCGGCCACGATCTTCTCCAGCGAACGCCGGATCGAGGCGAGCCCCGCCTCGGAGAGCGCCCGGCGGTTGTCGTCCACCAGCTGGCCACCGAGCTTCTCGGCGAAGGTTGCGGCGATGCCCGTCATCTGCGCCAGCGCCGTGGCGGGATCCCCCACGTTCGGCAGGTCGAGGGCAAAGGTGAGGCCGGTGTAATAGGTAGCCGCGGCCTTGGACTGCGGTTCGTCGAAACGGCGCAGCACGAACTCCACCGAGCCGTCGGAGGCGTAGCTCACCAGCTCGCCGGAGGCGGTCTCGGACATCCCGTACTCGAGGGCCAGCTGCTTCACGCGCGTGATTGCAAAGGTGGCGCCAAGGTGGCCGATCACGTTCACCGCCACTTCGATGTCGGCGTCGGCGGCGAAGCGGTCGAGGTCACGCGCCCGGGCCGCGGCGGCCGCCGGCGCCTCGCGCTGGGAGACCGCGTTCACCGCGTCGGCGAACTCGGCCACCGCGTGGTTGAAGCGCTCGATCTCCTCCTCGCTCGCCGCCCCCCGGCGGCTCGCGAGTTGCAGGCCCAGGCGCAACTCGCGCCAGCTCTGGCGCGGGGAGAGGTCCACCGGGTGCCACTGCTCGTCGACGATGCCCTCGACGCGGATGGCGCTCGGGCTCGCCCCCAGCGAGGCAAGGAGCGGATCGAGCTGCTCGCGCATCACCGGGTCGTCGGCGAGGATCACGGCCACGGTGTCGACGCGGTTCGAGATCTCGGCGGCCGGCCCCGCCGGCGCTTCGAGCTCCTGGGGCGTGATGCGCGGCGGCGGCGGCGTGGGAGCCGGGACCTCTTCGCGCGGCGGATCGGGCATCGCGCCGATGGTGGGCTCGCGGCGCTCGGCGCCGCGCTCGAACAGGACGTCGGGCGGGCGCTCGCCGAACGCGCGCTCCGCACCACGCCGCGCGCGGCGCTCCTGCCACACGTTGTAGACGATGACGGCGACGATCAGTACGGCGCCGCCCGCAGCGAGGGCTATCTGGAGGTCACTCATGGCGTTGGAGAGTAATGCAGGCAGCACACCTTTGGAACACGGATGAACACGGATGGCGACGGATAAGCACGGATCCAGGACCGTGGAAGCAGGTCATCTGAATGAAGGCGCTGCGTGCCATGGCGTTGGAGAGTAATGCAGGCAGCACACCTTTGGAACACGGATGAACACGGATGGCGACGGATAAACGCGGATCCAGGACAGTGGAAGCAAGGCATCCATGACGGCGCTGCGTGTCGATGAGATGTCCCACGGCCCTTCGTTTCATCTGTGTTCATCCGTCGCCATCCGTGTTCATCCGTGTTCCAAAGGTTTATTGCCCACCGCCAGCCGCGTTGGAGAGTGATGCAGGCAGTACACCTTTGGAGCACGGATGAACACGGATGAACACGGATGGCGACGGATGAGCGCGGATCCAGGACAGTGGGAGCAGGTCATCTGAATGATGCGTGTCGATGAGATGTCCCACGGCCTTCGTTTCATCTGTGTTCATCCGCCGCCATCCGTGTTCATCCGTGTTCCAAAGGTTCATTGCCCACCGCCAGCCTATGCAGCGCGCGCGAGCTCCATCGCCGTGTCGATGTCCACCTCGACGATCCGCGACACGCCCGGCTCCGGCATGGTCACGCCCACCAGCTGGCTGGCGAGTTCCATGGTGATCTTGTTGTGGGTGATGAAGAGGAACTGCGTCTGCGCCGACATCTGGCGCACCAGGTCGCAGAAACGCTCGGTGTTCGGGTCGTCCAGCGGCGCGTCCACCTCATCCAGGAGGCAGAACGGCGCCGGGTTCAGCTTGAAGAGCGCGAAGACGAGCGCGATGGCGGTGAGCGCCTTCTCCCCGCCCGAGAGCAGCTGGATCGACTGGTTCTTCTTCCCCGGGGGCTGCGCGAACACCTGCAGGCCCGCGTCGAGGATCTCCTCGCCGGTCAGCTTGAGGGAAGCCTGCCCGCCGCCGAAGAGCGCCGGGAACATCTCCGAGAAGTTGCGGCTCACGGTCTCGAAGGTGTCCTGCAGCAGCTCGCGGGTCTCGCGGTCGATGCGCTTGATCGCGGCTTCCAGCGTTTCCACCGCCTGGTTCAGATCGAGCGCCTGGGCGTCGAGGTAGCCCTTGCGATCCTGCGCCGTGGTGAGCTCGGTCAGTGCCGCGAGGTTCACCGGGCCCAGGGCCGCGATCTCCTCGGTGAGGCGATTGATCTCCTGCTGCATCCCCTTGGAGCCCACGCGCCGCTCGATCTGCTCGGCCATCTCCTCGCGGGTGACGCCCGCTTCCTGGAGTTGCTGCGCATACTGCTCGTAGTGGGTGAGGGCCTCCTGCTCCTTCACGCGCAGCTCAGTGATGCGCTCGCGCAGCGGATTCAGCGCCTGCTCGACCGAAAGGCGCCCTTCCTCGATGGCGCGCAGCTCATCGGTGAGGTGCTCGAGACCCGAGCGGGCGTCGCCGAGCACGCGCTCGCGCTCGCCCTTCACCTGCAGCGCCACCTGCAGCTTCTCGCGCACCTGGCTCTCTTCCAGCTGGCCCAGCTCCACGGTGACCGACTCGCGGTTGGTGGAGAGTGCGGCGAGGCGCTCGCCAAGGGACACCGCGAGGCGCCCCTGGGCCTCGGCCTTGTCGTGGCAGCTGCGCTCGTTGAAGCGCGCCTCGGACACCATGCGCTCGGCCATGCCGATGGCGGCGCGCGACTCGTTCAGCAAGCGCTGGGATTCCTTCGCCGCGGCCTCGAGATCCTGGAGGCGCTGCACCACCTCCTCGATCTTCTGCGCGCCGGTCTCGAGCGCGTGCTGCGCCTCCGACATCTCCAGGCGCTCGCGCTGCTCCTCCTCGTCGAGGGTCGCGATCTCGGCGCGGATCGCCTCGCGGCGCGCTTCGGCCTGCTGCGAGCTCTGGGAGAGCTTGAGGTACTCGACCTCGATGCCGTGGTCCTGCTGGCGGGCGCGGCCGAGGTCCTCGCGCACCTGGCGCGTCTCGTCCTGGGCGGCGCGCAGCTCCTGCTCCAGCGTGCGCAGCTGCGACTCGATGTCGGAGCGCGCGTGGACGCGCTCCGGGATGCGCCCCTGCAGGTCCTCGATCTCGCGCTGGCGCTGCAGCACGCCGTGCAGCTCCGACTGCGGGCCGTGGAACACCACACCCTGGCGGCTGAAGAGGTGTCCCGAGCGACCGACGAGGAAACCGCCCGGCGGCAGGATGCGCGCCAGCGCCACGGCGTCCTCGCCCTCGGGAAGGATGAAGACGTTGGCAAGCGCGTCTCGCAGGTAGGCGGCGACCCCGGAGCGCGGGCTAGTCACCACCGACGACAGGGGCTTCAGGTGCGAGCCGGCGACGGGAGCGTCGACGGCGCCGCGCTCGACGAACACCGCGAAGTTGCCGGGGGGCGCGTTGCGGATCAGCTCCGGAAGGGCCCCTTCGTCGGCGAGTCGCGCGGCGTTCAAGCGCACGCCGAGCGCCGCTTCGACCGCATCGTCCCAGCCGGCCTCGACATGGATCGCCTGCCACAGGCGCTCGGATCGCTCCAGGCCCTGGGATTCGATCCAGTCCTTGAGCTTCGAGTCGGTATCGAGCTTCGCCTGCTGCGACTGGAGCGCCGCGAGCGACGCCTCGAGCCCCGCCAGCTCGCGGGTGGCGTCCTGCAGCGCCTGGTTGGCGCCGCGGCGCTGGTCTTCCAGCGCCGGCACGCGCGCCTCGGCATCGTGCTGGCGCGTGTCCAGCTCGTCGATGCGCGCGGCGAGCTCCTCGCGCTGCGCCTCGAGCCCCGCGAGCCTCTCGGGCTCCGGGAATACCAGCGCCATGTTCTCCTGCTTCAGCCGATTCTTGCGGCCCTCGATCTGCGACAGCAGCTTCAACGCGTGGGACTCGCGCGTTTCGTGCACGCCCTGGGCCTGCTCGGCGGAATTCATCTCGCCCTCGGTCGCGCGCACCCGGACAGCGGCCTCCTGGGCGGCGGCTTCGGCCATCGGCAGCGCCTCGCGGGCGCCGCCGAGCTCCTCCTCGCGCTGCGCGATCGCCTCGCGCGCGGACTCGATCGATGCGGAGCACTGGTCGCGCTCGGCGTTGGCCTCGGCGATGCGACGTTCCACTTCCACGGCCTCGCGGGCCAGCGCCTCCAGCTGCGCGCCCATGCGGCGGCGGTTCTCGCCCAGGAAGTTGATCTCCTGCTCGAGGGACTGCACCTCGGCGTTGGCCGAATAAAGCGCGCCCTGCAGCTCCTGGAGCTGGTCGGTCTCCTCGTAGTGGCGGCTCCTCAGCTCCTCCAGCGCGCGCTCGCTCTCGCGCAGCTTCGCGGTCTCGGCCTCCAGCGCCACCTGGACCTTCTGCACCTCGTTGGTATAGCGGGTCTTCGCCGTCTCGGCTTCCCTCAGGCGCGTGAACGCGAGCAGGTTGTGGTTCAACGCGAGCTGCGCCTGCAGGTCCTGGTAGCGCGCGGCGACTTCCGCCTGCTGCGCCAGGTGCTCCAGCTGCGTGCCCAGCTCCGCCTGGATATCGCCCACGCGGGAGAGGTTCTC
>JBBQBW010000020.1:0-12030 GCA_038318025.1 Burkholderiales bacterium
AGCCTGATCTCGGCGGCGATGCGGCGCACCTCGGTCTTCGGCAGCTCGCCGACGGGGAACCATGTCTTCGCGAGCTGCGCCTGGGTCAGGCGGTGCAGGAAGTAGCTCTGGTCCTTCAGCGGGTCGAGGCCCTTCAGCAGCTCGAACCTGCCGTCGCGTTCACGCACCCGCGCGTAGTGACCCGTCGCGATCTTCTCGGCGCCCAGTCGCATTGCATGGTCGAGGAAGGCCTTGAACTTGATCTCGGCGTTGCACAGCACGACGGGGTTGGGTGTGCGGCCGGCCTGGTACTCGCGCAGGAACTCGGCGAAGACCCGGTCCTTGTAATCGGCGGCGAAATTGACGTGCTCGATCTCGATGCCGAGCACGTCGGCGACCGCGGCGGCATCGACGAAGTCGATGTTCGACGAACAGTATTCGTCGTTGTCGTCGTCTTCCCAGTTCTTCATGAAGAGGCCGACCACGTCGTGGCCCGCGCGCTTCAGCAACAGCGCGGCCACGGCGGAGTCCACGCCTCCCGACATTCCGACGACGATTTTCATGGGGGTGATCTTAGCTGCTTGCGCAAAGGCGTTTGGCGCCCGGAAAGCGAAAGGCGGGGCCGAAGCCCCGCCTTTCGGTACCGCGTGGCGCCCAATTACTTCATCGGGGCCACTTTCTTGGCGTCGGTCTTGGCATCGACTTTGGCGTCGGCCTTGACGGCGACCTTCGGGGCGTCGGTTTTTTTGGCGGCGGCTTCGGCTTTCTTCGCGTCGGCCTTGGCCTTGGCTTCGGCTTTCTTGGCGGCGGCTTCGGCTTTCTTCGCGTCGGCCTTGGCCTGGGCTTCGGCCTTCTTGTCGGTTGTGGCGGAGGCGGCAGGCTTGGCCGGGACGGCCGGGGTGGCGGCTTTGGCCGGGGTGGACGCGGCGGGCTTCGCCGGCTCGGCCGGCTTGGCCGGGGTGGCGGGCGTCGCTTGCGCGAGGACGGTGAGGGAGGCGGAGGCGAACAGCACAGCGATCAGGGCGGACAGGGTCTTCATTAGTTTTATTCCTAGTTTGTATTGAACAAAGGGTATTAACGTCATGACTGCGCTGAAATCCAGCCTCGTCGCCAACATTAACGCGGCGGATTATACCGGGGTTGACAGTGCGGCCCGCGTGGGGCCGCAACGGTCAATCCGCAGCGATGCGTCGCAGGGCCTCGGGGGTGGGTGCCGGAACCTCGATCCACTGGCCGGGCGCCAGGGTTCCGAGCTGCCAAGGGCCGATCCAGAATCTCACCAGGCGCAATGTGGGCAGGCCCACGTGCGCGGTCATGCGCCGCACCTGGCGGTTGCGGCCCTCGCGCAGGCGCACCTCGAGCCACGCGGTGGGGATCGCCTGCCGCGTGCGGATTGCCGGATCGCGCGTCCACAGGCCCGGTGGGGGCTCGATCTCGCGCACGCGGGACGGAAGGGTAAGGCCGTCTTTCAGCTCCACGCCGCGGGCGAGCGCCTCGACCTGTGCTGCCTGGGGCTGGCCCTCCACCTGCACCCAGTAGCGCTTCTCCAGCTTGTGGCGCGGGTCTGCGATGGTCGCCTGCAGCTGCCCGTTGTCGGTGAGGACCAGCAGGCCTTCGCTGTCGGTGTCGAGGCGCCCGGCCGGATAGACCCGCGGCACCGGCACGAAATCCTTGAGCGTGCGATGGCCGCCTTCGGGGGTGAACTGGCAGACTGCGCCGAACGGCTTGTTGAGGAGGATCACGCGACTCATGGGGGAAGGTCGGCCCGGGGGCCTTTGTTATAATTTTCGATTGTGCCCATTAAAAGAGAGACAGATCCCCGATGAGCAAGATCAAGGTGAAGAACCCCATCGTCGAGATGGACGGCGACGAGATGACGCGCATCATCTGGCAGAAGATCCGCGAAGAGCTGATCCTGCCCTATCTCGACGTGGATCTGAAGTATTTCGACCTGGGTGTCGAGCACCGCGACGCCACCGATGACAAGGTGACGGTCGAGTCGGCCAACGCCACCAAGGAGCATGGGGTTGCAGTCAAGTGCGCAACCATCACTCCGGACGAGGCTCGCGTCAAGGAATTCAAGCTGAAGCAGATGTGGAGGAGCCCCAACGGGACGATCCGCAACATCCTCGACGGCACCATCTTCCGCGAGCCGATCATCTGCAAGAACGTTCCCCGCCTGATCCCGCACTGGGACAAGCCGGTGGTGGTGGCGCGCCACGGCTTCGGTGACCAGTACCGCGCGACGGACTTCCGTTTCGACGGCCCGGGCACGCTCAAGGTCACCTTCACTCCGAAGGGCGGCGGCGCCCCGATCGAGCGCGAGGTGTTCCAGGCGCCGGGCGCCGGCATCTCGATGTCGATGTACAACCTTGACGATTCGATCACCGGCTTCGCCCGCGCGTGCTTCAACTACGCGCTCGATCGAAAGTACCCGGTGTACCTGTCGTCGAAGAACACGATCCTCAAGATCTACGACGGGCGCTTCATGAACATCTTCATGGAGGTCTACGAGGCCGAGTTCCGCTCGCGCTTCGAGGCCGCCGGCCTCACCTACGAGCACCGCCTGATCGACGATATGGTGGCGTCGAACCTGAAGTGGAGCGGCGGCTACCTGTGGGCGTGCAAGAACTACGACGGCGACGTGCAGTCCGACACCGTCGCCCAGGGCTACGGCTCGCTCGGCCTCATGACCTCGGTGCTCACCACGCCGGATGGCAAGACGGTCGAGGCGGAGGCGGCGCATGGCACGGTGACCCGCCACTACCGGCTGCACCAGCAGGGCAAGCCCACCTCCACCAACCCGATCGCGTCGATCTACGCCTGGACCCGCGGGCTGCACTACCGCGGCAAGATGGACGGCACCCCCGACGTGATGAACTTCGCGAAGACGCTCGAGCAGGTCTGCGTCGACACGGTGGAGTCGGGGAAGATGACCAAGGACCTCGCGATCCTGATCCGGCCCGACCATCCGTTCCTCACCACCGAGGAATACATGGACGCCGTGGACACGGAGTTCAAGCGCCGCATGGCCTGACTTCGCGCGGCAGGGTGGAATTAGAAAAGCCCCGCGGGCTCGCGTCCGCGGGGCTTCTTGCTGCTAAGCCTGCTCCCTATGCCGCCTGGATATTGGACGCCTGCTTGCCCTTGGGGCCCTGCGTCACGTCGAACGAGACCTTTTGGCCTTCTTTGAGGGTCTTGAAGCCCTGCATTTGGATCGCGGAGAAGTGCGCGAAGAGGTCTTCGCTGCCGTCGTCGGGCGTGATGAACCCGTATCCCTTCGCGTCATTGAACCACTTCACAGTTCCGGTTGCCATTCGATTGCTTGCCTCTTGTTAAACGGGTGGAGTCCCGCACATCGTTCGGATCCAGGCCCCGCTCGTCGTCACCAAGGCGATGCAGAATCCATGAAGCCAAACTCCAAGGCGGTTTGTACGCGCCGTCCCACAGAGTGTCAATAGCGCGCCGGAAGGGACGAAAAAACGCCCCAACCGCTTGAAGGGTCTTGAAAAACCCCTCCCGGTTGTCCATATTAGAGAAGACATCCACCTCCCCCCGAGCCGGAGTCGGGAGGTCCATCACCTCGAGAGCCCCCGTCCCCCGCCCCCCAATGGCCGAAAAACCCAGTGGCTCCACGCTGCTCAAGCCCGCCGAGAGCGAGGTCAAGCCGCCGCCGATGTACCAGGTCGTGATGTATAACGACGATTACACCCCGATGGAATTCGTGGTCGAGGTGCTGCAGCTGTTCTTCACCCTGAACCGGGAACGCGCCACCCAGATCATGCTCAAAGTGCATACGGAAGGCCGGGGCGTCTGCGGGATCTACCCGAAGGACGTGGCAACAACCAAGGTGGAACAAGTCATCGCATATTCGCGCCAGCAGCAGCACCCGCTGCAATGCGCGATGGAGGAAACATGATCGCCCAGGAGTTGGAAGTCAGTCTGCACATGGCCTTCGTCGAGGCGCGCCAGAAGCGCCACGAGTTCATCACCGTCGAGCATCTCCTGCTGGCGCTCTGCGACAACCCCTCGGCCTCCGAGGTGTTGAAGGCGTGCGCCGCCAAGATCGACGAGCTGAAGAAGGCCCTGTCGGACTTCGTGATGCAGCACACCCCGACGGTCGCCGGCACGGGCGAAGTCGACACCCAGCCCACGCTGGGTTTCCAGCGCGTGATCCAGCGCGCCATCCTCCATGTCCAGTCGTCGGGCAAGAAGGAGGTCACGGGCGCCAACGTCCTGGTGGCGATCTACGGCGAGAAGGATTCCCACGCCGTCTACTTCCTGCACCAGCAGGGCGTCTCCCGGCTGGACGTGGTGAACTTCATCTCCCACGGCATCACCAAGGCGCCCCAGGCGCCCGGCTCCCGTGAGGAGGGCGAGCCCGAGGCCGAGGCGCCGGAAGCCCAGGCCGGCGGGGCGCTGGAGAGCTTCACCCAGAACCTGAACCAGCTCGCCATCGACGGCAAGATCGACCCGCTGATCGGCCGCGAGACGGAGCTGGAGCGCGTGGTGCAGATCCTGTGCCGCCGCCGCAAGAACAACCCGCTGCTGGTGGGCGAAGCGGGGGTGGGCAAGACCGCCATCGCCGAGGGCCTGGCCAAGCGCATCGTCGACGCTCAGGTGCCCGAGATCCTGGCCAAGGGCCAGGTCTACGCGCTGGACATGGGCGCCCTGCTGGCGGGCACCAAGTACCGGGGCGACTTCGAGCAGCGCCTGAAGGCGGTGCTGAAGCAGCTGGTGGACAACCCCAATGCGATCCTCTTCATCGACGAGATCCACACCCTGATCGGGGCGGGCAGCGCTTCGGGCGGCACGCTCGACGCGTCCAATCTGCTGAAGCCGGCCCTGTCGTCAGGGCAGTTGAAGTGCATCGGGGCAACGACGTTCCAGGAGTACCGCGGCATCTTCGAGAAGGACCACGCGCTCTCGCGCCGCTTCCAGAAAGTGGACGTGAACGAGCCGTCGATCCAGGAGACCGTGGAGATCCTGCGCGGCCTCAAGTCGCGCTTCGAGTCGCACCACGGCGTCAAGTACACCGCCAACGCGCTCACCACCGCGGCGGAGCTCTCGGCGCGCTACATCAACGACCGCCACCTTCCGGACAAGGCGATCGACGTGATCGACGAGGCCGGCGCGCTGCAGCGCATCCTGCCGAAGTCCAAGCAGAAGAAGGTCATCGGCAAGCCCGAGATCGAGGAGATCGTCGCCAAGATCGCGCGTGTCCCCCCGCGCAATGTGTCGAACGACGACCGCTCGGCGCTGAAGAACCTCGACCGGGACCTCAAGGCCACGGTGTTCGGCCAGAGCAAGGCAATCGACGCGCTCGCCGCGGCGATCAAGATGGCGAGGAGCGGCCTCGGCAATCCGTCCAAGCCGGTCGGCAGCTTCCTGTTCTCGGGCCCCACCGGTGTCGGCAAGACGGAGGTGGCCAAGCAGCTCGCATTCATCATGGGCGTGGAGCTCATCCGCTTCGACATGTCCGAGTACATGGAGCGCCACGCCGTCTCGCGCCTCATCGGGGCGCCTCCGGGCTACGTGGGCTTCGACCAGGGCGGGCTCCTCACCGAGGCGGTCACCAAGACGCCCTACTCGGTGCTGCTGCTCGACGAGATCGAGAAGGCGCACCCCGACATCTTCAACATCCTGCTGCAGGTGATGGACCACGGCACCCTCACCGACAACAACGGCCGCAAGGCGGACTTCCGCAACGTGGTGATCATCATGACCACCAACGCGGGGGCCGAGGGCCTGTCGAAGAACACTATGGGCTTCACCACGGGCCGGCTCGCCGGCGACGAGATGGGCGAGATCAAGCGCATGTTCACGCCGGAGTTCCGCAACCGCCTGGATGCCGTCGTGTCGTTCGCGGCGCTCGACGAGGAGGTCATCCTGCGCGTCGTGGACAAGTTCCTGATGCAGCTCGAGGCGCAGCTCACCGAGAAGAAGGTCGAGGCGATCTTCACCGAAAACCTGAAGAAATACCTCGCCAAGCACGGCTTCGATCCGCAGATGGGCGCGCGCCCGATGTCGCGCCTCATCCAGGACACGATCCGCCGCGCGCTGGCCGACGAGCTCCTGTTCGGCAAGCTCGCCAATGGCGGGCGGGTCACCATCGACGTGGACGACAAGAACGTGGTTACCCTGGACATCGCCCAGTCGTCCCAGCCAGCCGAGCCGGTGGAATCCGCCTAGTCCGTGGATTCTGCAGCCTCGAAACGCCCGCCTCGCGCGGGCGTTTCCATTTGTAGCGCTTGACACCGGCCGCTTGTAGGCGGGTTTGCGTTATGCTCGTAGGTGAAGGCCTACAGGGAGACCTAAACTCATGATTCTGCGCGCCCCCCGGTTCCTCGCCTGCGCGCTGCTGGCCGCCTTGCCGGCGGTTGCCCAGCAGCCCGCGCCCGCGTTCGCCCCGCCGAACCTCGCCGGCAAGGGCATCGCCTCCATGGCCGCCAGCTGCGCTGCCTGCCACGGCACCGGCGGCCGGGTCGTCGCCGGCTCGGCCGTGCCGGGCCTCGCGGGCCGTCCTGCTCCCGAGCTCGCGAAGACCATGGGCGAGTTCAAGTCCGGCCAGCGGCCGGCGACGGTCATGCACCAGATCGCGAAGGGTTACGGCGACGCCGAGATCGCCGCGCTCGCGGATTACTTCTCCAAGCAGCCGCGCTAGCCGGAGGCAAGATGAAAATGCATCGCAGGGACTTTCTCAAGGCCGGCACGGCGGGTACGGCGCTCGCCCTGGCGGGCTGCGCCGGGGTCGTGGGCGCTTCCCCCAAGGCGCGGGTGGTGGTGGTGGGCGGCGGCTTCGGCGGCGCCACGGCGGCGCGCTACATCCGCCTCCTCGACCCGTCCATCGAGGTGGTGCTGGTCGAGCCCAACGAGGCGTTCGTCTCGTGTCCCATTTCGAACATGGTGCTGGGCGGCTTCCGCACCATGGCCGACATCACCACGCCCTATACCGCGCTTGCCCGCACCCACGGGGTGAGGGTGGTGCGCGACATGGCGACCGCGATCGACGTCGAGCGCAAACAGGTGCGACTCGCGCGCGGCGAGTCCGTGGCCTTCGACCGGGTGATCGTCTCCCCGGGCATCGATTTCATGTACGAGGGAATGCCCGCCATGGGGGGCGCCGAAGCGCAGGGCATGGTGCTGCACGCGTGGAAGGCGGGCCCGCAGACCGCGGCCCTGCGCCGCCAGCTCGAGTCGATGCGCGACGGGGGCGTCTTCGTGCTCGCGATCCCCGAGGCCCCGTATCGCTGCCCGCCGGGCCCGTACGAGCGGGCGTGCCAGGTCGCGGCCTACTTCAAGGCCGCCAAGCCGCGCTCCAAGGTGCTGCTGCTCGACGCGAACCAGGACGTGACTTCCAAGGGGCCGCTCTTCAAGAAGGCATGGGCCGACCTGTACCCGGGGATGATCGAGCACCGTCCCAACAGCAAGGCCGTCGACGTCGACGTGCGCGGCAGCACCGTGAAGCTCGAGTTCGGCGACGTGAAGGGCGACGTGCTCAACGTGCTCCCGCCGATGAAGGCCGGCAACATCGCCGCCCCCTTCATCACCGCCAACCGCCGCTGGTGCGAAGTGGACTGGATCACCTACGAATCGAAGGCGGCGAAGGGCGTGCATATACTCGGCGACTCGCTGCAGATCGCGCCGGCGATGCCCAAATCCGCCACCATGGCCAACGGCCACGGCAAGGTGTGCGCGGCGGCGGTGGTGGCGCTCCTGAACGGCGAGGCGCCCAATCCCTCGCCCACGCTCATCAACACCTGCTACAGCATGGTCTCGGACAAGCTCTCGATCCATGTCGCCTCGGTCCACAAGTACGACGAGCGCGATCGCACCATGAAGGCGGTGCCGGGCTCGGGCGGGGTATCCAGCGCCATGAACGAGATCGAGGGCACCTACACCATGAACTGGGCGAAGAACATCTGGGCCGACTCGCTCCTTTAGGCGCGCATCCGGGCCGGGCCGCGGCACGTAGAATCCGGACATGACCCGTCGCATCCTGGTGCTCTTCCCGGACGAGTGGGACCGGGCCGCAGCACTCGAGCGCCGCTTCGCCGGCCGCTTCGAATTCCTCTATGAGGGATTCGACCTGTTCCACTTTCCCGACAACGCGCGTCTTTTCACCTTCGACCCGCTCGCATTCGTTGAGCGCATGGTGCGCCGCTACGGCTCGCGGGGCATCGACGCCGTGGTCACCTCCGATGAGCAGTTCGGCCCGTTCCTCGCTGCGTTGGTCGGCGAGCGCCTGCAGGTGGCGCACTCGAGCCTCGCCTCGGTCCTCATCATCCAGCACAAGTGGTACGCACGGAAGGCGTTCGAGCGCATCGCTCCGGAAGCCAATGCCCGCGCGGGGCTCATCCGACGGCACTTCGACAAGCCGGCCGACGTGCCGATGGAATACCCGTTCTACGTGAAGCCGGCCAAGGCCGCTTTCTCGGTGCTGGCGCGGCGCGTCGACTCGTTCGAGCAGCTCCACCGGCATACCCGCTTCGGCTGGTTCGAGGGCGCCATCATCGAGCGGCTGGTGCTGCCCTTCGCGCGCGTGATGCGCGAGCATTCGGACCTGGTGGAGGATCCCTTCAGCATGGTCGCCGAGGAAATCGTGCCTGGGCGCCAGGTGACGGCCAACGGCTACGTTCGCGGCGGAAAGGCGACGATGCTCGGCACCGTCGATTCGCTGATGTACCCAGGCACCGACCATTTCCAGCGTTTCCAATACCCGTCTTCCCTGCCGCCGGAGCAGCTCGCCCGCGTCGATGCGCTCGCCGTGCGCCTGCTCGAAGGACTGGATTTCGCCCACGGCATGTTCAACGTCGAGATGCGCATCGATCCGGCGACGGGCGAGCCGCGCATCATCGAGATCAATCCGCGCGCGGCGGGACAGTTCTACGATATCTTCAAGCGCGTCGACGGTTATTGCCTCTTCGAGGCGCTGCTCGAGCTCGCGTGCGGCAACGAGCCTGTGGTGCGCCACCGCGAGGGCCAGGAGCGCCACGCGGCGAGCTTCGTGCTGCGTGATCTCTCCGGCGCGGGCCTGTCGCGCTGGCCCGCGGCGCGCGAGATCCGGGCGCTGCAGGAGCGCCATCCCGACAAGCGCGTGATGGTCTACCCGAAGCGCGGGGCGGACCTGGTCCGCGAGATGAAGTGGCTGGGGAGCTATCGTTACGGCGTGTTCAACATTGGCGGGGCCACGCTGGAGGAGATGTTCGTTCGCTATCGCGAGATTTGCCGCGAGATCACGTTCCACCCGAGCGGCCATCGTCTCTCCGACCTGGAGTTCGCCCTCGCCGGCGACAACGCGGGCGACGACTGACCCCGGGAGGGGTCAGGGTTTGCCTAGCGCCCGGTGGCCTCCATCCAGGCGTCGGCGAAGGCCGGATGGGTGAGGGCGGTCAGCACGTGGTCGCGCCATGCCCCGTCGATGAAGAGGTAGTCGCGTGCGAAGCCCTCGCGCACGAACCCCAGGCGCTCCAGCACCCGGGCGCTGCGCTCGTTCTCCGGGCGGTAGTTGGCCATGATCCGGTGCAGGCGAAGCTCCGTGAACACGTAGGCGTTGGCGCAACGCAGCGCCTCGGACATGAGCCCCTGCCCCTCGTGGTCCCGGTCGACCTGGTAGCCCAGGTGGCAGGCCTGGAAGGCGCCGCGCGCGAAGTTGGTGTAGTTGAGGGTTCCGATGAGGTCGGCTTCTTCCGGATCGCCGCGCCGCTGCATCACCAGCCGCAGCGACCGCCCCGCGCCCAGCTCGTCGACCGCGGCCGCGAGCCTTTCGGCCCAGAAGGACTCGGTGAAATGGCCGGGAGCGGCGCTCGGAGACCAGCGATCCAGGTGCCCGGCATGGTTGCGCCGCAGGAAGCGGACGTGGGCGGCTTCCATCCCCGGCCGCGCCTGGCGCAGTACCAGTCGCCCGGTGACGAACTCCGGCAGCATCAGGCGGCGAACACCCGCCACTGCGCGGGCCAACCCTCCATCGGCGCGCGCTTGAAGCCGCTCTTCGCGAATTGGTGCCAACGCCCGATCACGAAAGCGATGACGGCGTTGGCGTAGGCGTTCACGTCCCAGTCGGCGGGCAGCGCTCCGGCGGTGACCGCGAGGCGGGCGCTCTGGCGCAGGCTCGCCTCCAGCCGGTCCATCAACTGGTTCACGCGGGCGAGCAGGCGCTCGTCCTCGTTCACCAGGGCGTCGCCGGTGAGCACCCGGGTCATGCCGGGATTCTTCTGCGCGAAGCCGAGGAGGGTCGCGATCGTCGACTCGACCTGCTTCATGCCGTCGACCTCGTCGGCCTGGATCTTGTTCACCAGGCTGAAGACTGTCTGCTCGATGAACTCGATCAGCCCCTCGTACATTTGCGCCTTGCTCGCGAAGTGGCGATACAGCGCCGCCTCCGACACGTCGAGGCGCGCCGCGAGGAGCGCCGTGGTTACGCGCTCCCCCTTCGGGTCCTCGAGCATGGACGCGAGCGTCTGCAGGATCTGAGCCTTGCGCTCACCCGTCTTCGCCATCTTTCCCCTCTCCCCTTTACCGGCGGCCGCCGAAGATCGAGCCCAGCACCCCGCGGATGACCCTTCGTCCCACCTCGCTGCCGATCGCGCGTGCGGCACTCTTTGCCGCAGCCTCTATCGGGCTCTCTCTCGCGCGCGCCTTGCCGGGCGTCGATCCGCCTCCCAGCGAATCGAGGATACCGCCAAGGCCCCCACCCGAGGACGTGGGAGTGGTGGCATCTTCCACCCCCTTTGCCTTGGCGCGTTCCACCAGGACCTCGTGGGCAGACTCGCGGTCGACCGCCTTCTCATAGTGCCCGGCCACGAGCGAGCCGTCGATCACCTTGCGGCGCTCGTCTGCCGAAAGCGGACCCAGCCGCGAGGCCGGCGGCACGATGAAGGCGCGCTCGACGATTCCGGGCCGGCCCTTCTCGTCCAGGAACGACACCAGCGCCTCGCCCACGGCGAGCTCGCCGATCACCTTCTCCACGTCGAGCTTCGGATTGGCGCGGAACGTGGTGGCGGCGGCCTTGACCGCCGCCTGGTCCCGGGGCGTGAAGGCGCGCAGCGCGTGCTGCACGCGGTTGCCGAGCTGCCCCAGCACGGTCTGTGGCACGTCGAGGGGGTTCTGGGTCACGAAGTAGACACCCACGCCCTTGGAGCGCACCAGGCGCACCACCTGCTCGATGCGCTCGAGCAATTCCTTGGGGGCGTCGTTGAAGAGCAGGTGCGCCTCGTCGAAGAAGAACACGAGCTTGGGCTTGTCCGGGTCGCCGACCTCGGGCAGCGTCTCGAAGAGCTCCGCGAGCAGCCACAACAGCATCGTCGAGTAGACCCTCGGGCTGGAGAGGAGCTTGTCGGCGGCGAGGATGCTGATCACCCCCCGCCCGCCGTCGACCTGCATGAGGTCCTCGAGCGCGAGGGCCGGCTCGCCGAAGAGCTTGGCGCCGCCCTGGGACTCGAGGGTGAGGATGCCGCGCTGGATCGCGCCCACGCTCGCGGTGGAGATGTTGCCGTACTGGGTGCGGAACTTCGAGGCGTTGTCGCCCGCGAACTGCAGCATCGAGCGCAGGTCCTTCAGGTCCAGCAGCAAGAGCGCGTTGTCGTCGGCGATCTTGAACACCGCGGCGAGGACCCCCGCCTGGGTGTCGTTGAGGTCCAGCACGCGCGCGAGGAGCAGCGGTCCCATCTCGGACACCGTCGATCGCAGCGGGTGGCCCGCCGCGCCGAACACGTCCCACAACGTCACCGGGGAGGCGCGGTATTCGAAGCCCTCGATCCTGAGCGTCGCGATGCGCTCGGCCACCTTGGCGTTTGCGCCCCCGGCGGCGGCCATGCCGGCCAGGTCGCCCTTCACGTCGGCCATGAACACCGGCACGCCGATGGAGCTGAAGCGCTCGGCGAGCGCCTGCAGGGTGACGGTTTTGCCGGTGCCGGTGGCACCGGTGATGAGGCCATGCCGGTTGGCCATCGCGGGGAGCAGGCCCAGGTCGGTATCCGACTTCGCGACCAGCAGCGGTGGAAGCACGCGTTTTCGCTCTGGAGAGGGGCGGGAGGCGAATGTTACCATTAC
>JBBQBW010000021.1:0-12013 GCA_038318025.1 Burkholderiales bacterium
TGGACTTCGCGGAAAGAATAACGCATCGAGGGCATTTCGGTAGACACCGCGGCCGAGCAAGTAGAATCGTTCCCGCCACTCCGGCTAGCCGCCAACCCGCAAACGCTCCCGAAGGAAACTACAGACATGGCACAAGTGATCGGAGTTCCCAAGGAGGTCTTCCCGGGCGAGAAGCGCGTGGCGACGGTTCCCGAGGTGGTCCCGAAGCTCGCGAAGCTCGGCTTTGCCGTGATCGTCGAATCGGGCGCGGGCGAGGCGGCCAGCATCTCCGACGAAGCCTATGCCGCCGCCGGCGCCACCGTGGTCCCCGACGCGGCGGCAGTGTGGTCCGGCGCCGACATCATCTTCAAGGTCCGCGCCCCCGCCCCGGAGGAAGTGGCGCGGATGCGCGAGGGCCAGATCCTCGCCTCCTTCATCTGGCCGGCGCAGAACCCGCAGTTGCTGCAGGACCTCGCCGCCCGGAAGGTCACGGTCCTCGCCATGGACAGCGTGCCCCGCATCTCGCGCGCGCAAAAGCTCGACGCGCTCTCCTCGATGGCCAACATCGGCGGCTATCGCGCGGTAATCGAGGCGGCCCATCATTTCAGCCGCTTCTTCACCGGCCAGATCACCGCCGCCGGCAAGGTGCCCCCGGCGAAGGTGTTCGTGATCGGCGCGGGCGTGGCCGGGCTCGCCGCCATCGGCGCCGCCTCGGGGCTGGGCGCCATCGTGCGCGCCAACGACACGCGCCCCGAGGTGGCCGACCAGATCAAGTCCCTCGGCGGCGAATACGTGCCGGTGGACTACGTGGAGGAAGGCACTGGCGTGGGCGGCTACGCCAAGGTGATGAGCGAGGGCTTCCAGAAGGCCCAGCGCGAGACGTTCGCCAGGCAGGCGAAGGAAGTCGACATCATCATCACGACGGCGCTCATTCCCGGCAAGCCCGCGCCGAAGCTCATCACCGCGGAGATGGTGCGGTCGATGAAGCCGGGCAGCGTGATCGTCGACATGGCCGCCGAGCAGGGCGGCAACTGCGAGCTGACCGAGCCCGGCAAGGTGGTAACGAAGCACGGCGTCATCATCATCGGCTACACCGACCTTCCGAGCCGCCTCGCCACGCAGGCGAGCACGCTCTACGCGACCAACCTCTTCCGCCTCTCCGAGGACCTCACGAAGAAGAAGGACGGGGTCTACGACGTCAACATGGACGACGAGGTGATCCGGGGCACCACGGTGATCCGGGAAGGCGCGGTCACCTGGCCGCCGCCGGCCCCGAAGCTCCCGGCCACGCCTCCCGCGAAGGCGGGCACGGGGCTGTCTCCCGCAATCGTGGCCGTGAAGAAGAAGGGCCATGGCGGCGGCGGGGAGCCGCTAGCGGCGGGCCGCCTCGTCGCCATGTTCGCGGTGGCGGCGGTCCTCTTCCTGCTGATCGGCGCGTACGCTCCCCCCGCGTTCCTCGGGCATTTCACGGTGTTCGTGCTCGCCTGCTTCGTCGGCTACATGGTGGTCTGGAACGTGACCCCGGCGCTGCACACGCCGCTCATGAGCGTCACCAACGCCATCAGCAGCATCATCATCATCGGCGCGCTGGTGCAGGTGGCGCCGCCGGTGGCGGCCATCGCGGCCGGCGAGGGCGCGCGCCCCGACGACCTCATCCGCTGGCTCGCGGTCGCCGGCATCGCGCTCACCGCGGTCAACATGTTCGGCGGCTTCGCGGTCACGCAACGCATGCTGTCGATGTTCCGCAAATAGGGGGCGACGAAAAAATGTCCGCAAGCTTGGCCACCGTCTCCTACATCGCCGCCACCATCCTCTTCATCCTGAGCCTCGGGGGCCTTTCCAACCCCGAGACCTCCCGGCGCGGCAACCTCTACGGAATGATCGGCATGGCGATCGCGGTGCTCGCCACCGTGTTCGGCCCGCGCGTGACGCCGGCGGGCATCGCCTGGATCGCGGTGGCGCTAGTCGCGGGGGGTGCCGTCGGCCTCTACCTCGCGCGCACCGTGAAGATGACGCAGATGCCCGAGCTCGTCGCCTTCATGCACAGCCTCGTGGGCCTGGTCGCGGTGCTGGTGGGATACGCGAGTTATATCGATCCCAGCGCCACCGCCGGCATGTCGGGCGCGGAAGCGACGATCCACCACGCCGAGGTCTACGTGGGCGTGCTGATCGGGGCGGTGACGCTCTCCGGTTCGGTGATCGCGTTCGGCAAGCTCTCCGGCAAGATCGGGGGCAAGCCGCTGCTGCTGCCGGCGCGCCACTGGATGAACCTGGCCGGGCTCCTCCTGGTGATCTTCTTCGGCTACGCGTTCCTGCGCGCCGCCTCGATCCAGCAGGGGATGCTGCCGCTGGTCGTGATGAGCGTGATCGCCCTCCTCTTCGGCGTGCACATGGTGATGGCGATCGGGGGCGCCGACATGCCCGTGGTGGTCTCGATGCTGAACAGCTATTCGGGCTGGGCGGCGGCCGCCACCGGCTTCATGCTGTCCAACGACTTGCTGATCGTGACCGGAGCGCTGGTGGGCTCCAGCGGCGCGATCCTTTCGTACATCATGTGCCGCGCGATGAACCGCAACTTCATCAGCGTGATCGCGGGCGGGTTCGGCGGCGGGGCGCCAGTGCCCGCGGCGGCCGGCGGGGCCGCGCAGCCCGCGGGCGAGGTGGTGTCCGTGAGCGCGCAGGAAACCGCGGAGCTGCTGAAGGAAGCCAGGGGCGTGATCATCGTGCCGGGCTACGGCATGGCCGTCGCCCAGGCGCAGCACACGGTCTACGAGATCACCAAGCGCCTGCGCGACATGGGCAAGACCGTGCGCTTCGGCATCCACCCCGTCGCGGGGCGCATGCCCGGGCACATGAACGTGCTGCTCGCCGAGGCGAAGGTGCCCTATGACATCGTGCTCGAGATGGACGAGATCAACGACGACTTCCCGGAGACCGACGTGGCGATGGTGATCGGGGCCAACGACATCGTCAATCCCAGCGCCCAGGACGATCCCGGCAGCCCGATCGCGGGAATGCCGGTGCTCGAAGTATGGAAAGCGAAGACCTCGATCGTGATGAAGCGCAGCATGGCCTCGGGCTACGCCGGCGTCGACAATCCGCTCTTCTACAAGGAGAACAACCGGATGCTGTTCGGCGACGCGAAGAAGATGCTGGACGAGGTGCTTGGAGCGTTGAAGGACTGAAGTAGCGCCGCGGCACCATGCCACAAGGTGCCCGCCTCGGCCTAGCCCCACCCGGTACGAAAGTGACGAATTTCGGCCGGCGGTTGGCGCTAGAACTGGGCCGGCCCCTTCACGGTCGCCGACTTGGGCCACACGAAATAGGTAGCCCAATTGACCTTGTCCGCCGTGCACTGCACCACGAATTCGGGCAGCCCGCCGGCGCGTTGGCGATACCGGTACTGGGCGCAACCCGGCGTCTTGTTCGTCGCAATGGCGGCAGTGATTTCGGCCACTGGAACCTCCTTCCACGCCCCCGGATGGGACTTCACGAACGCGGCCGGCAGTGAGCCATCGTCCACTCCCTTCTGCTTCGAGGTGCCTTGCATCAGGCGTTGCTCGGATTCCCGGGCTTTCTTCTGCTCTTCGGCGTTTGCTTTCAACTGTTGCTGATAGGCGTGTCCCTCTCGCGCGCCTTCTGCACCGACTCCTCCTTCCTGCGCGCTCCTTCCTCCTTCTTGCGCTGCGCCTCCGCCTCGAGGCGCGCCCTTTCCTTGTTGCGCGCCTCCGCCTGGTCCGCGGACTCGGCGCACTTCTCCTGCTGGAAGGCCACCCCGCCCTTGCCGTCGGGGCACTTGTTCAGTTTCTGGCCCAGCGCAATGGGGCCCGCCACCATCAGTACCGCTGCAAGTCCGACCTTCATATATTGAATGCGCATGTTCTTCACTCCCTCGTTCCGCGCCGACATTGTCGATCCCTCACAATTCCGCCCTTGTCCGCAGGATGCAATAATCACGCCCATGGCACGATTTATGCCTATCTCAGGGAAACTGGAGGATAGCCTGATGAGTCGAGTACGAGGGTTCACGCTGATCGAGCTGATGGTCGTGGTCGCCATCATCGGCATCCTGGCGGCGATCGCCCTGCCGGCTTACCAGGACTACACGATGCGCGCCAAATCCGTCGAGTTGCTCAACATCGCCGGCATCTGCAAGACCTCGGTGGCCGAGTACTAACAGGCGAAGTCGACGATGCCGGCTACTTCGGCCGACGCCGGATGCATGAGCCAGGGAACGGCCAACGCGAAGGCCCCGATCGTTACCAACGCACTGATAGAGGTCCAGGCCGATGGCGGTCTCCTGACGCAGCTGACCGGCGCCGGTAGCGGGATCTCGCTGGTATTCACGCCCATGTGCGGCACCCCTCCGACGCCGGCGTGCGGGAGTGGCGCGATCGCCGCCTGGGACTGCAAGCTCAATTCGACGATGTCTGCGCGCTACCTTCCATCGGAATGTCGCTAGGGAAGCTCTGATTACTCCCTGGGTCTGCGACGAAGCCTGATTCGTTACAGGGCCAGGTGACGGGCCGATTGGAAGCCGAGCAGCGGCGAGTCGATGCCCTTGCTCAGACCGAGCACCTTGAAGAGCTCCCCCATCTCCGAGGGGCTGATGAGGCGGTGCACGGCGCTGGTGGCCTTGAGGCGCGAGAGCGTCTTGCTCGGGTCGCCCTCCGACACCATCACGGCAAGCCCGTTGGAGATCAGGAAATAGGCCTGGGTGGTGTAGCCGGCGACCTCCGCGCCGGCCTGCTCGCCGGCGCGCGCCATGGCCGTGAAGTCCACGTGCGCGGTGATGTCCTGCAAACCGGGCAGGAAGAACGGGTCGTCGTGGAAACGGTGGCGGTAGTGGCAGCGCATCGTGCCCATGGAGCGCTGCGGATGGTAGAACTCCCGTTCGGCGAAGCCGTAGTCGATGAACACCATGAGGCCCGCTTCGAGCGCTCCGGCGAGGGTTCTCACCAGCCCCTCGGCGGCGAGTCCCACCTCGGTCAGATAGTCGTAATCGCCGGGCGGGATCACCGCCTGCGCGCGGCGCTTCAACTGCCCGTCGGGCATCGGCTGGTCTTCCCAGGCGAAGCCGGACTCGGAGAGCCCCACGCCACGCTCGAGGATCTCGCCGCCGCTGCGATGCACCAGCGCGAAGGGCACGACGTCCAGCACCTCGTTGGCGATCACCATGCCGCGGATCTTGTCTGGCAGGCGATCGATCCACTGGAAGCGGCCGATGTCGTCGGGAAAGCGCGCGGCGAGCAGCTCGCGCTGGCGCTCGCGCAGGTCGGGGCTCACCTCGAGGAGGAGGTATTTCTCGGGCGCCACCTTCTGCGACCTCAGCTCCGCGAAGAGCTCCGCGGCCAGCACGCCCGATCCCGGCCCGAGCTCGAGGATCTCCCCGCCGACCTTCTCGAGCACCTGGCGCGACTGCATCGCGAGGCAGTGGGCGAAGAGCGGCGAGATCTCGGGTGCGGTGATGAAGTCGCCCTGGGGCCCGAACTTGCGCGAGCCCGCGGAGTAATAGCCGAGGCGGGGCGCGTAAAGCGCCAGCTCCATGAAGCGCGAGAACGGGATCCAGTCGCCTTCGGACACGATCGCGTTGGCGATATGCTCGGCCAGCGCCCGGGAATGCGCGGCGGCTTCGGGCGAGGGGGTCGGAAGGATCGGATCGGGCGATGACATAGCCATCGGCTACACTTCGCAATCGTTTTTGTAATCAAAGGACTATAGCATGCGAGATGGCGCGGTCCTGGTCACCGGCGCGGGCCGGCGCATCGGTGCGGCGATCGCGCGGACGCTGCACGCGGCGGGCCTGAAGGTGGTGCTGCACTGCCACCGTTCGCGCGCCGAGGCCGACGCCCTCGCCCGCGCGCTGGAGTCCGCCCGGCCCGGGTCGGCAGCGGTGGTCCAGGCCGACCTGGGCGACCTCGCGGGCATGTCACGGCTCGCGCAAGCAGCAGCCGGCGCCTTCGGCCGCCTCGACGCGCTGGTGAACAACGCCTCGACGTTCCACGCCACGGCCCTGGGCGAAATCCAGGCCTCCGACTGGGAAAGCCTCATCGGCAGCAACCTGCGCGCCCCGCTCTTCCTCGCGCAAGCGCTGGCGCCACGGCTGCGCGAGGCGCGCGGAGCCATCGTCAACATCGTCGACATCCACGCCGAGCGTCCGCTCGCGGGTTACCCCGTCTACTCGATCGCCAAGGCGGGCCTCGCGGGGCTCACGCGGTCGCTGGCGCTCGAGCTGGCGCCCGAGGTACGGGTGAACGGCGTGTCGCCGGGCGCCATCCTGTGGCCCGAATCGGGCCCGCACTTTCCCGAGGCCGAGCGGCAGCGCATCACGAGCCAGACCCCCCTCGCCAGGACCGGAAGCCCGGAGGATGTGGCCGGCGCGGTAAAATATCTCCTTCTCGATGCGCCCTTCGTGACCGGCCAGATCCTGGCCGTGGACGGGGGCCGCTCCCTCCACCTCTAGGTAACCCCGTGATCCCCGCCGAGCGAAGCGACACCCGCAAGGAAGAGTTCGAGGACGCCAAGCTCGCCAAGCGCCTGCGGCGCCTCGTGGGACAAGCCATCGCCGACTTCTCGATGATCGAGGCGGGCGACAAGGTGATGGTGTGCCTGTCGGGCGGCAAGGACAGCTACGCGATGCTCGACGTGCTGATGCGCCTCGCGCGGAAGGCGCCGGTGTCCTTCGAGCTCGTGGCGGTGAACCTCGACCAGCGCCACCCGGGGTTTCCCGCGCACGTGCTGCCCGAATACCTCACGGCGCTCGGCGTGCCGTTCCACATCGAGGTGCAGGACACCTACTCGGTGGTGAAGCGCGTGATCCCCGAGGGGAAAACCATGTGCGGGCTGTGCTCGCGGCTGCGCCGCGGCGTCCTCTACCGCCTCGCGGGCGAGATGGGTTGCACGAAGATCGCGCTCGGCCACCACCGCGACGACCTCCTCGAGACTTTCTTCCTCAACCTCTTCCACGGCGGGTCGCTGAAGACCATGCCGCCCAAGCTCGTGTCCGATGACGGCAAGCACGTCGTGATCCGGCCGCTCGCCTATGTCGAGGAATCCGACCTCGAGGCGTACGCCGAGCTGCGCGTATTCCCGATCATCCCCTGCGACCTGTGCGGCTCGCAGGAGCAACTCCAGAGGAAGCAGGTGAAGGCCATGCTGCGCGAATGGGAGAAGAGGGCCCCGGGCCGCCTCGACACGATCTTCGGCGCCCTCGGCAACGTGGCGCCCTCCCACCTGATGGATCGCTCGCTCTTCGACTTCGACGACTTGCGGATGCAACCGCGGGACCCCGCCACCTTTCCGATACGGCTCATCCAATGAACCTGAAACAGCTCGCCGCCACCAAGAAGATCACTTCGTTCCATCCGCCGCAGCGCACCCTCATGGGGCCCGGCCCCACCGAGATCCACCCGCGCGTGCTCACCACCATGAGCCAGCCGGCCATCGGCGACCTCGACCCGGTGTTCGTCGGGATGATGGAGGAGCTGAAGTCGCTGCTGCGCTATGTCTACCAGACCGACAACGCGCTCACCTTCCCGGTCTCCGGCCCCGGCTCCGTGGGCATGGAGTACTGCTTCGTCAACATGGTGGCGCCCGGCGACAAGGTGATCGTGTGCCGCAACGGCGTCTTCGGCGGCCGGATGCTCGAGAACGTCGAGCGCTGCGGCGGCACGGCGGTGGTGGTGGACGACGAGTGGGGCAAGCCCGTCGACCCGCAGAAGGTCGAGGATGCATTCAAGGCGCATCCCGATGCGAAGATCCTCGCCTTCGTCCACGCCGAGACCTCCACCGGCGCGCAATCGGATGCCAGGGCGCTCACGCAGATCGCGCACCGGCACGACGCGCTGGTGATCGTAGACGCGGTCACGTCGCTCGCAGGCACCGCGGTTCTGGTGGACGACTGGAACATCGACGCCATCTATTCGGCGAGCCAGAAGTGCCTCTCGTGCACGCCGGGGCTCTCGCCGGTGTCGTTTTCCGAGCGCGTGGTCGAGCGCGTGAAGGCGCGCAGGGACAAGATCCACAGCTGGTTCATGGATATGAACCTGCTACTCGGCTACTGGGGCTCCACCAATCGCACCTACCACCACACCGCGCCGGGCAACTCGCTCTTCGCGCTGCACGAGGCACTCCTTCTCATCAAGGAAGAGGGCCTCGAGCAATGCTGGGCGCGCCACCGCCGCCACCACCTCGCGTTGAAGGCGGGGCTGGAAGCGATGGGCCTCAAGTTCCTCGTGGAAGAGAAGTACCAGCTGCCGCAGATGAACGCGGTGTTCTGTCCCGCGGGCGTCGACGAGGAGCAGGTGAGGAAGACGCTGCTCAGCGAGTTCTCGCTGGAGATCGGCGCGGGCCTGGGCCCCCTCAAGGGCAAGATCTGGCGCTTCGGCCTGATGGGCTACTCGTGCCGTCCCGACAACGTGATGCTGTGCCTGTCGGCGCTGGGGTCGGTGCTGATGGACATGGGCCTGGCGATCAAGGTCGGCGAGGCCGAGGCGGCGGCGCACCAGGCATACGCCACGCTGCATGCGGCGGATGCGCAGCATGCGCGTAAGCGGGTCGTGGCAGCCTGAGCGTTAGGGGTCAGACTCCTAACGCAATGGCGGTCGGGGAATTTCGGCGATGGCGCTACGTTAGGAGTCTGACCCCTAACGCTCCCCTAACGCCTACCGCCCGCCCACCATCTGCCGGAACCGCTGCTCCACCTGCGGCTGGCCGGCGTAGCGCTCCAGCACGTTGGGGACGAACTTCTCAAGCTCCGAGATGCGATCCCCGGGGCTGGGGTGGGTGCTGAAGAGGATCGAGGGCCCGGAGTCGTCCGCCTTCACCTGCGAGAGCATCGTGAGCACCGCCACCAACCCATAGGGGTCGTAGCCGCCGCGCGCGGCGATCACCACGCCGAGGCGGTCGGCCTCGTATTCCATCGAGCGGTCGAGGGGCTTCAGGAAAAAGCCGTTCTTCACCAGGTCCACGCCCGCGCTCGCGAGCTGGGTCTTGAGCCCCATCACGTCGCCGCTGCGCCCGATGCGCTCGGCGGCGAGCGTCTTGCCCACGCCGGCCCACGCGTCGGAGCCGGCGCTGGACTGGATGGCCGCGAGCTGGTGGCGTTTCACCACGTGGGCGATCTCGTGGGCGAGCACGCCGGCCAGCTCCGATTCGCTCTGCAGCCGCTTCACCAGGCCGTGGGAGACCAGGACCGTGCCGCCGGGCATCGCGAAGGCGTTGATGGTGTCGGTGTCGAGGACGCCGAAGGTCCACGGCAGGTCGGGACGCTCCGTGTGCAACGCCAGCCACCGGCCGATGCGGTTCACGTAGCGCTGCAGGCTCTCGCCGCGGTGCAGCGGCGCCGCGCCCAGGAAGCCCGAGGTGATCCCCTCGCCGAGCGCCACCTCCTCCTCGTTGGAGTATTCGCGGTTGGCCTCCTGGAGCTTCTTGCCGGTGTCGAGCGCCTTCTTGCCGAAATCGAGGGCGCGGCCGATGTCGAACTGGGCGTAGGCGGGAAGGGCCGCGGCGAGTACGGCGGCGATCAGGATCCGTTTCACCGGCGTCCCTCCGAATAGTCGACCTGCTGGGCGGCGAGTTTGCCTTCCCGCGCGAAGCGCTCGGCCGCCGGGCGGTCCGTGCGCCACGACTGCAGCAGGCGCAGGGCCTCGGGATCGGGGCTCGCGTTGGCGAAGTCCTCTGGGGTGAGGCCGCGGATGCCGGTGGTGGCCACGGTGCTGGGCCGCGCGGTCTGGCGGCCGAATCCGAGGGCGGAGGTGAGCCCCCCGAGGGGATTGCCGGACGACGGCGCGGCATCCACGGTGGAGGGGAACCGCAGGTGGAACACCCGCACCCACCCCTTTTGCCCTTGGGCCTCGACCTGGGTCCAGCCGCCACCGCGGGCTACCACCTTTACCGCGGTGTTCTCCGGCAGGGTGGCCAGGGCGCGGCCATCGGCACCGGCGCGGTCGCGCAGCTCCGTGGACCGGTTGGTGAACGCCTGCTCCTGCGCCCAGGCGGCGGGGCAGAGCAGCGTGGCGAGGACGAGGACGAGTCGAAGGAAGCCCATGCGGCGAATGATAAACCTTCAGCGGATCATGAGCGCGGCCAGTCCCAGCATGAGGCCCATGCTGGCGACATCGGTCGCGGTGGTCACGACGATGCTGGACGCGGTTGCCGGATCCGCCCCGAGGCGCTTCAGCGCGAGCGGCACCACCGCGCCGGAAACGCCGCTGATGGCGCAGCTTCCGATCATGGCGAGCGCCACCACGAGCCCGAGCATGAATGCGTGGGGCGAGCTCTGGGACACGGCGAGCAAATACATCGCGAGGCCGCAGATGACTCCCGTCACCGTGCCGTTGGCGAAGCCCAGCATCGCTTCCTTCGAGACCAGCTTCTTGCCGCCGCCCGGCTTGATGTCGCCGAGCGTGATGCCACGGACCGTCACGGCGAGCGCCTGGCAGCCGGTGTTACCCGACTGGCCCGCCAGCACCGGCAGGAACGTGGCGAGGATCACCAGCTTGTCGAGGGTGCCCTGGAAGATCGCCACCACGCCGCCGGCGGCGAAGGCGGTGACGAGGTTCACCAGCAGCCACGGGTTGCGGAACTTGAAGCTCTGCTTGATGGAGGTCGCGACGCGCTCCTCCTTCTCCACGCCGACCATGGAGCCCGCCTGGGCGGTGATCTCGAAGGCCTCCAGCTCGAAAAGCGCCGAGCCGCGCACCAACCCCACCAGCCGGCCGTCCTGCGCCGTCACCGGGTACACCGGGAAGTGGCGGTTCACGGTGAGCTTCATCGCGTCCTTCACCGGCAGCTCGGGCGAGAGGGCGAAGGGATTGGCGAGCATCACCTCTTCCAGCTTCTGGTGCGGCTCGTTGAAGAGGAGGTCGCGCATCGTGACCAGCCCGTTCAGCCGGCCCTCGGCGTCGACCACGTAGACGTAGGTGACGAACGCGGAGCGCACCAGCGGGCGCAACCCCTCGATCGCTTCTCCCACCGTCATGTCGGGACGGAAGACCGACAGCGGCGGCTCCATCAGGCGCCCGATGGTCCCCTCGGCGTAGCCGAGGTTGCGCTTCCATTGCTCGGCTACCTCGACCGGGGCGGAAGCCGACAGCAGCCGGCGCGCTCCCTGGTCGATCTCGCGCAGGATCGCGGAGGTGGTCGCGGGATTGAGCTCCATCAGCGCCTCGACCGCCTGGGGGGCGGGAGTGCGCTCGATCAGCGCCGCCGCCTCGTTGGGCGGCAGCGACCGCATCTGGGTGGCGAGGCCCGAGCGCTCACGCGCGGCGGGTGGGTTGCGGGTTGCGGTCGTCACGGGCGGCTCCGGTGCGGAATCTCGCCCGATTGTATCTTTCGTTAAAGCCCAAGTCTCTGCCAGAGGGTCGACGCCGGTCCCGCCTGGTTCATGGTGTAGATGTGCAGCCCGGGCGCCCCGCCGGTGAGCAGCTTGTCGCAGAGGTCGGTGACCACGTCCATGCCGAAGGCCTTTATCGAGGCCACGTCGTCGCCGAAGCCCTCGAACTTCAGGCGCATCCAGCGCGGGATCTCCGCGCCGCACGCGTCGGAGAAACGCGCCAGCTGCGAGAAATTGTTGATCGGCATGATGCCGGGCACGATGGGCACCGCGATGCCGAGGGCGCGCGCTTCGTCGACGAAATGGAAGTACGAGTCGGCGTTGTAGAAGTACTGGGTGATCGCGGCGTTGGCGCCGGCCTCCACCTTGGACTTGAAGGCCGCGAGGTCCTGCTGCGCGCGGCGCGCCTGGGGGTGGTACTCCGGGTAGGCGGCGACCTCGATGTGGAACCAGTCGCCGGTCTCCTCGCGGATGAAGCGCACCAGCTCCGAGGCGTAGCGGAAGTCGCCGGCGGCGGCGAGGCCCGAAGGCATGTCGCCGCGCAGGGCCACCACGTGCCGGATGCCGTGGCCCTTGTAATCCGCGATCACCTCGCGAAGGCTGTCCTTCGTCTGCGCGATGCAGGAGAGGTGCGGCGCGGCGGCGAAGCCGTCGTCGCGGATCTGCAGCACGGTCCTGAGCGTCCCCTCGCGCGTGGTG
>JBBQBW010000022.1:0-11884 GCA_038318025.1 Burkholderiales bacterium
CGATGTCCTGGTGGCGAGCGCCCCCTCCATCAACCAGCACGTGAAGGCGGGCAAGGTACGCGGCCTCGGCGTCACCAGCCTTGCCAAGTCGGCCGTGGTGTCGGAGCTGCCGTCGATCGCCGAATCGGGCGTGAAGGGCTACACCTTCGAGCTGTGGTGGGGCGTGCTGGCACCCCCCAACACGCCGGCCGACGTGATCGCCCAGCTCAACGCGGACATCAACCGCATCCTCGCCACGCCGGAGATGAATGAAGTGTTCCTGCGCGAGGGCGCCGAGCCCGCGCCGATGGACGCTGTCAAGTTCGCTTCCACCATCCGGAGCGAGATCGACGGCTGGAAGAAGGTCGCGAAGGACGCGAACATCAAGGTGGAATAAGTGGTGGGCCTGAAGCGCCGCGACTACACGCCGCAGGCCCGCGGCCCGCTCGATGGCGTGCGCGTCCTCGACCTGTCGCGCCTCGTCGCCGGCAACACGGTGACCCAGGTGCTGGCGGACTTCGGCGCCGAGGTGATCAAGGTGGAGCCGGTGGCCGGGGATACGCTTCGCGCCTGGCGCACCCAGGACGTGCAGGTCAACTGGAAGCTCTACGCGCGCAACAAGAAGTCGCTGGCTCTGGAGCTGAGGAAGCCCGAGGCGCGGGAGCTGCTGCTGGACCTCGTGGCGACCGCGAAGGTCTTCATCGAGAGCTTCCGCCCCGACACGCTGGAGAAGATGGGCCTGGGCCCCGAGGTGCTGTTGAAGCGCAACCCCAGGCTCGTGATCGTGCGCATCTCGGGCTGGGGACAGACCGGCCCCTATCGCCGCCGGCCCGGCTTCGGCACCCTGGTGGAGGGCATCTCGGGATTCGCGAGCTTCAACGGCTTCGCCGACCGCGAGCCGGTGCTGCCGCCGATGTACATGGCCGACTCGTACGCCGGCCTCTATGGCGCTGCCGGCGTGATGATCGCGCTGCGTGAGGTGGAGGTGAACGGTGGCGCGGGCCAGGTGATCGACCTGCCGCTGCTGGACCCGCTCTTCAACGTGCTGGGCCCCCAGGCCGCGAGCTACCGCCTCACCGGCAAGGTGAAGCCGCGCACCGGCAGCCGCTCCACCAACTCCGGACCGCGCAACGCCTACCGCACGAAGGACGGCAGGTTCGTGTGCCTCTCGGCCTCGACGCAGAAGATGGCCGAGCGGCTCTTCGCCTCCATCGGCCGGGCCGACCTCACCGACAACCCCCGCTACCGCACCAACAGCGACCGGGTGAAGAACGCCGCGGAGCTGGACGCGATCATCGGCGCGTTCGTGCTCGCGCGCACCCAGCAGGAGAACGTCGATTTCTTCGAGAAGGCGGAGGTCACCATCGGCCCGATCTACGACATTTCCCAGATCCTCGACGACCCGCATTTCATCGACCGCGAGGTCCTCGCCGACTATCCGGACGCCGACATGGGCAGCTACCCGATGCATCACGTGGTGCCGCGCATGTCCGGCACCCCGGGCTCGGTGCGCACCCCGGCGCCGGCGCTGGGGGAGCACAACCGGTCGATCCTCTCGCAGCTGGGCGTGGATGCGACGCGCTACGAGGCGCTCCTCGCCGCCGGCGCCGTGGTGGAGGAGAGCGCCGCGGCGTTAGGGGACGAATGAAGGTACCCAACAGCGCCGGCACTTCCACCCCGCGCTTCAAGGCGCCGCCGCACGCCACCGACTGCCACCTGCACATCTACGACCCGCGCTTCCCGATGGCGTGGCCGAACCTGCGCGGCACCACCGACGCCTCGGTGGAGGAGTACCGCCTGCTGCAGGAGCGCCTCGGCACCGAGCGCTCGGTGGTGGTGCAACCCGCGGCCTATGGCACCGACAACCGGGTCACCCTGGATGCCATCGCGCGGCTCGGCCCCGCCAACGCCCGCGGGGTGGGGGTGGTCCACCCTACGGTCACCGACGAGGATCTGGAGGAGATGGACGCGGCCGGCATCCGGGGACTGCGCTTCACGCAACACGATCCCAAGACCGCGGTCACCGGCCCCGAGATGATCGAGCCGCTGGTGAAGCGCATCCAGGCCTTCAAGTGGCATACCCAGCTGCACCTCAAGGCCGACCAGATCGTCGCCATGGCGCCGATGCTGGGGAGGCTTCCCGGCACCATTGTGTTCGACCACATGGGCCGCCTGCCCCAGCCGGCGGGCACGGCGCACCCGGCTTTCGCGGTGATCCGCCGGATGGTGGATACCGGGCGCACCTGGATCAAGCTGGCCGGCCCCTACCTCGAGACTCGCACCGGCTCGCCGCGCTACGCGGACATCAAGCCGGTGGCGCAGGCCTGGCTCGAGCACGCGCCGGAGCGCTGCGTCTGGGGCAGCGACTGGCCCCACCCGACCGAGCGGGACACCAAGCCCGACGACACGGTGCTGATGGACCTGCTGCAAGACTGGGTGAACGACGAGGCGCGCCGCCGCATGATCCTGGTGGACAACCCGGCCAAGCTCTACGGATTCGCCTGACCCGCCGTGGGTGAACTTCGGGACGCCGCGACGGCCTATTGCCCATGATCAACGAGGGGATGGCGGGCCGGCTGGCCGGATACGACTGGGCCTCGACCCCGCTGGGGCCGCGGGACTCGTGGCCCCACAGCCTCGTCATCGCGGTGGACATCTGCATCAACTCCCGCTTCCCCATGTTCGTCTGGTGGGGGCCGGAGCGGGTCAACATCTACAACGATGCCTACGTCGATATCCTCGGCAGCAAGCACCCCGAGGCGTTCGGCAGGCCGGCGCGCGACTCCTGGTCCGAGATCTGGGACGTGGTCGGCCCCCAGGCCGACGCGGTCACCCAGCGCGGGGAGGCCACCTGGAACGAGCGCGTGCTCCTTACCATGCAGCGCCATGGCTATGCCGAGGACACCTGGTTCACCTGGTCCTATAGCCCGATCCGCGACGATTCGGGCGCCATCGGCGGGCTTTTCTGCGCCTGCGTCGAGGATACCGAGAAGGTGGTGGCGGAGCGCGAGCGCGACCGGCTGCTGGGCGAGGTGATCGCCGAGCGCACCCGGATCATGGAGGCATTTTCCGGCTCACCTTCGTTCCTGGCGTTGCTGGGCGGCCCCGAGCACGTGTTCGAGTTCGCCAACGAGCGCTACTTCCAGTTGGTCGGCCGGCGCGACATCATGGGGCGCCGCGTTCAGGAGGCGCTCGGCGAAGTCGAAAGCCAGGGCTTCATCGGGATCCTCGATCGCGTCTACGCAACCGGCGAGCCCTACGCCGGCACCGGCACGCGCATCATGCTGGCCCGCACGCCCGGTGCGTCCCTCGAGGCCGCCTACCTCGACTTCGTCTATCAGCCCTTGCGGGATGCCGGCGGCAAGGTCACCGGCATCCTCGCAGTGGGCGTGGACGTGACGCAGCGCTTCCTCGCCGAATCCTCGGAGCGATTCCTCCTCACCCTGGAGGACGCGCTGCGCCCGCTGGGCGAGCCCGACCAGATCACCGCCACCGCGGCGTGCATGCTGGGAGAGCACCTGCAGGTGGACCGGTGCGCCTATGCCGAGGTCTCGGACGACGCCACGCAGTTCGAGGTGGTCGGCAACTGGAGCCGCCCCGAGGTGCGCAGCATCGTCGGGCGCTACGCGATGCTCGACTTCGGCGCCGAGTGGACGCGCTGCATGGTAGAGGACCGGCCCTACGTGGTACGCGATATCGATACGCACCAGCCGCCGCTCGACTACGTGATCGGCGCTTACCGCGCCACCGCCATCCACGCCGTCATCGCCGTGCCGATGCACAAGGCCGGGCGGCTGGCGGCGGTCATGGCCGTGCACCAGGGTGCGCCGCGGGATTGGACCGCCACCGAAGTGGACCTGTTGTGGCGGGTGGCGAGCCGCAGCTACGAGTCGATCGAGCGCGGCCGCGTGGAGAAGGCAATGCGCCAGAGCGAGGCGCGCTTCCGCCAGCTGGCCGATGCGATGCCGCAGATCGTCTTCGCCGCCACGCCCGACGGCCATGTCGATTACTTCAACCGGCAGTGGTACGAGTACACCGGGCTTCCCGAGGGTGCGGTGGGCGTGGAGAGCTGGCGCGAGGTGCACACGCCGGAGGGCCTGGCCCGCGTGGCGGCGGCCTGGCCCGAGGCGTTGCGCACCGGCAGCGCCTACGAGCTCGAATATCCGCTGCGCCGCCACGACGGCGAGTATCGCTGGCACCTCGGGCGGGCGCTGCCGATCCGCGACGCTGTCGGCAACGTGGTGCGCTGGTATGGCACCAATACCGACATCCACGACCGGAAGCAGATCGAGGAGCAGCTCGGGAGGGCACTGGCCACCGCGCAGCAGGCGCGCTCCGAGGCGGAGCTGGCGAGCCGGATGAAGGACGAGTTCCTCGCCACCCTCTCCCACGAACTGCGCACGCCGCTGAACGCGATCCTCGGCTGGGCCACGATGCTGCGCCGTCCGGAAGCCACGCCGCAGCAGCTCTCCCAGGGCGCCGAGGTGATCGAGCGCAACGCGCGCGCCCAGGCGCGCATCATCGAAGACCTGCTCGACATGAGCGCCATCATCTCCGGCAAGGTGCGCCTGGTGGTGGATAACGTCGACCTCGCCGCCATCGCGCGCGCGGCGATCGAGACCTCGCGGCCCACGGCCGAGGCCAAGGGCGTGGCGCTGGAGGCGCAGGTCGAGTCGCTCTCCGGGCTTCAGGTGCGCGGCGATCCCCATCGCCTCCAGCAAGTGTTGTGGAACCTGCTCACCAACGCGATCAAGTTCACCCCGCGCGATGGCAAGGTGCGCCTGGCGGTGCGTCGCGCCGATGCCCGCATCGAGCTGTGCGTCGAGGACAACGGCCAGGGCATCGCACCCGAATTCCTCCCCCTCGTCTTCGACCGCTTCCGCCAGGCCGACGCCTCCACCACCCGGCGCCACGGCGGGCTGGGGCTGGGGCTCTCGATCGTGAAGCAGCTGGTCGAGATGCACGGTGGGACGGTGCGCGCGCAGAGCGCCGGGCTCGGCAACGGATCGACATTCGTGGTGGCGTTGCCGCAGACGCCGATCGAGGTCCTGGATGCGCTGCGCGCCGATCGGCGCGAAGGCCTCGCCGACCCGAGCGCGATGGTGCGATCCGGCGACCCCGAGCGCATTGGGGGCGTGCGCGTCCTGGTCGTCGACGACGATGTGGATGCGCGCGAGCTCGCCCGCCGATTGCTCGAGCACGCCGGCGCGACGGTGGAGACGGCGCAGTCCTGCGGGGCCGCACTGGCGGCGCTGGGAAGAGGCCGCTTCGACGTGCTGGTGAGCGACATCGGCATGCCGGGAGAGGATGGTTACGAGCTGATCCGCCAGGTGCGCGCGCTGCCCACCGATCGCCACGGCGCCATTCCTGCAGTGGCGCTCACCGCCTATGCGCGTACCGAGGACCGGGTGAAGGCGCTGCGCGCCGGCTTCCATATGCATGCCACCAAGCCGGTAGATCCCGTCGAGCTGGTGGCCGCCGTGGCGAGCCTCGCGCGCACCAACGGGCGCGGGGCGTAAACGCCCCACGCGTTTCGGCAAATGAAAACAAAACAGGGTCGTGTCCTACATCCGGAAACGATTTCTGGCTCGATTTGCCTGCATCCGCGGGTGTCAAACCGACACCTCAACTGCAAGGAGAACTACAAATGTCGATCGGCATGATCCTCCTCATCATCCTCATCCTCGTCCTCATCGGTGCGCTGCCCACCTGGGGCCACAGCAAGTCGTGGGGCTACATGCCGAGCGGCGGCATCGGCCTGATCCTGGTGATCGTGATCGTGCTGCTGCTGATCGGGTACATCTGATCGGGTTCTCCTGACGAAACGCCCGCCACCCGGCGGGCGTTTTCCTTGGTGCTGCCTTTCTCCCTCTGCCTTGGAAGAGGGTCGGGGAGAGGGCCGGGGAGCGGGTCATTCCACAGCCACCGAAACCCGCGGTCCGGGCCGAAGCGTCGCGATGCGCTCGATCGGAGGGGAATGGGGCTCACTACCACCCATTACGTTCGAATTTTTCGCGCTGCGTCGATCTTGCGGCGAGTCGGTACGCGAGCCTCGACCCGGACCGCAAGCCCTCGGTTTCGGTGGCAGATGAGATGTCGCAGCCACAAGCGATCGCTCAATTCATGGGAGGCGGCGCTGCGCTACCCCGCAACCACCGTAAGAGTTTTGTCGTGGACTCGTGGTGTGCAACCGTAGCCCAGATTCACGCACTGCACTCCATACGGACGCATTTTCTTCGCGCTCCACGGATCGACGATCAAACCCTTGCGGTGGTTGCGGGGTAGCGCAGCGCCGCATCCGTTCAAACTGTGGTGACGCGTCTCGGGGGCTCCAGAAAGGCGAGGTGACTTAGAATCGACGCAGGAGGATCCACCATGCCCCGTACCCGCACCGCCCTCGCTGCATTGTTCCTCGCCGTTGCAGCAATCCCGGCAACCGCCCAGCAATACCCGACCAAGCCGGTCAAGGTGATCGTCGCCTTCGCGCCCGGCAGCGCCACCGACACGCTCGCCCGCGTCATGTCCGAGTACTTCACCAAGTCGATGGGCCAGCCCTTCGTCGTGGAGAACAAGGCCGGTGCCGGCGGCATTCCCGGCACCGAGTTCGCCAAGAACGCCGCGCCCGACGGCTACACCCTCACGATGTGCCCCAGCGGCCCCTTCGGCATCAACCCGGCGATCTACTCGAAGCTGCCCTACGACCCGCTGAAGGACTTCGAGCACATCGGCAACATCGGCCTCACGCCGCAGACCATCACCGTCGGCGCCCAGCAGCCCTACAAGGCCCTGCGCGAGCTGGTGGCCGCGGCGAAGGCGAAGCCCGGCGAGATCGCCTACGGCTCGCTCGGCGTCGGCACCACCAGCCACCTCACCATGGAGGCGTTCGCGACCCAGGCCGGCATCAAGCTGAACCACATCCCGTTCAAGGGCAGCGGGGAGGCGCAGGCGCAGCTGCTGGGCGGGAGCATCCCGATGATGGCCGACACGGTGCCGGGCGTGCTCTCGCAGGTGAAGGCGGGGAGGCTGCGCACGCTCGCCGTCGCGATCCCGCAGCGCTCGCCGTACCTGCCCGACGTGCCCACCGTCGCGGAGGAGGGCTTCGGCGCCTTCGAGAGCGTGGGCTGGATCGGCCTGGCCGCGCCGGCGAGGACGCCGCCCGAGATCGTGGCAAAGCTCAACGCCGAGATCCAGAAGATGCTGCAGGACCCGGCGGTGAAGGCGCGCCTGGAGCAGCTCGCGTTCACCGCGGCGCCGGGCACGCGCGAGCAGTTCTCGGCCTTCATCCGCTCCGAGATCGCGAAGTGGTCGAAGGTGGCGAAGGACAGCGGCGCGAAGGCGGACTGATGGAACCGGTCAACCTGGCCCCGGATTCCGCCGCGCTCGCGGTGCGGCTGGGGGCGGCGCTGCTCGCCGGGGCGATCCTCGGCATCGACCGGGAGCTCAAGCGCAAGCCCGCGGGCCTGCGCACTCACGCGCTGGTGTCGATCGGCAGCGCCCTTGTAGTGCTGGTGGTGGCGGGCTCGTCGGGGGGCGACCCCCAGGCGGTGAGCCGCGCCATCCAGGGGATCATCACCGGCATCGGCTTCCTCGGGGCCGGCGTGATCATGCAGTACGAGCACGAGCGGCGCGTCGAAGGCCTCACCACCGCCGCGTCGATCTGGGTCGCGGCGGGCCTGGGCATGGCGTGCGGCGCGGGGCTGGTCGAGCTGGTGGCGATCGCGCTCCTCGTCACGATCGTGGTCCTGGCGGGCGGCGAGGCGGTGGAGCGGCGCCTGCAGCGCGCGATCGAGCAGGTGAATCCGCAAGCCAAGATCGTCGTGCCTCCGCGCGACGGGGAGCGTTGAGCTTCGAGGTCGCCATCGTCGGGCTCGGCGCCGTCGGCAGCGCCGCCGCCTGGCACCTCGCGCGGCGTGGCGTGCGCGTCGTGGGCTTCGACCGGTTCGCTCCGCCCCACACCCACGGCTCCTCCCATGGCGAGAGCCGCATCACCCGCAAGGCCATCGGCGAGGGTGACGCCTACGTGCCCCTCGCGCTGCGCGCCTACGAGTTGTTCCGCGAGGTCGAGCGCCTCACCGGCGAGAGCCTGCTGGTCGAGACCGGCGGCCTCTGGATCTCGAGCGAGCGGCGCCAGGCCACCACCCACGTGGCGAACTTCTTCGACAACACGCTGGCGGCCGCGCGCCGCTTCGGCATCACCCACGAGATCCTCGATGCGGGCGCGATTCGACAGCGCTTCCCGCAATTCGCGGTGCGCGACAACGAGAGCGGCTACTACGAGCCCGAGGCCGGATACTTGCGGCCCGAGGCCTGCGTGCGGGCCCACCTCGCGCTCGCGCAGGCACAGGGCGCCGAGCTGCGCTACAACGAGCGGGTGCTGCGCGTCGAGGAGACGCGCGCCGGTGTCGCGGTCACTACGCAGCGCGGGACCCTCGAGGCGCGCGAGGCGATCGTGAGCGCGGGGCCGTGGGTGCGGGATTTCCTGCCCGCGGCGCTGGCGGCGCGTTTCGCCGTCACGCGCCAGGTGCAGCACTGGTTCGAGGCGCCGGACGTGGCTCGCTACAGCGCCCCGGCGTTCCCGGTGTTCCTCTGGGAGCCGCAGGAGAAGCGCCACGTGATCTACGGCATTCCCGCCATCGAGGGCGGCCTGGTGAAGGTGGCGACCGAGCAGTTCGACGCCACCGTCGCGCCGGACCGTGTCGATGCCCAGCCTGCCGCGACCGAGGAGGAGCGGCGCTGGATGCACGACGAGCTGGTGGCGCCCTACCTGCCGGGCCTGGGCCCACGGTGCGTGCGCGCCGCCACCTGCCTTTACACCGCGACGGCCGATTTCCAGTTCGTGGTGGATCGGTTGCCGGGGTCCCCACGGGTGATCGTCGCCTCGCCGTGTTCGGGCCATGGCTTCAAGCACTCGGCGGCGGTGGGCGAGGCGCTGGCCGACCTCGCCACGGACGCGACACCCCGGGTCGACCTCTCCCGGTTCCGGCTCGGCTGAGTTCGGCTCCACCCGGTGGCGGGGCGGCGTCAGCCGAGGCGCTCGGCGTGGTGCCTCAGGTGGTCGTCGACGAAAGTGGCGATGAAGTAGTAGCTGTGGTCGTAGCCCGCGTGGCGGCGCAGCGTGAGCGGCTGGCCGGCGTGCTCGCAGGCATCCTCGAAGCGCTCCGGCATCAGCTGCTCGATGCGGAATTTGTCGTTCAGCCCCTGGTCGATGAGGATGCCCTCGGGGTAGGGCGACTCCTCGTAGGAGGCCATCAGCTCGGAGGCGTCGTGGGCCTTCCACGCCTCGCGCTCCGGGCCCAGGTAGGCGGTGAACGCCTTGATGCCCCAGGGCGCGTGCATCGGCGCCACCACCGGCGCGAACGCGGACACCGAGCGGAACAGCCCCGGGTGGCGCAGCGCCAGCGTGAGCGCGCCGTGCCCGCCCATCGAATGGCCGAAGATGCCCGCCCGTGCCAGGTCCACCGAGAAGGTCTCGCCCACCAGCGGGATCAGCTCGTCGAGAAAGTAGCTCTCCATCTTCCAGTGCTGCTTCCAGGGCTCGCGCGTGGCGTCGAGGTAGAAGCCCGCGCCCACGCCGAAGTCCCAGGAGTCGGCCTCGCCGGGGATGCCCGCGCCTCGCGGGCTGGTATCGGGACAGACCACCGCGACCCCGAGCTGGGACGCCGCGCGCTGCACGCCTGACTTGGCGAAAAAAGTCTCCTCGGTGCAGGTGAGCCCGGCGAGGTAGAACAGCACCGGCAGGCGCAGGCCCTGCATCGCGGCGGGGGGGAGGTAGACCGAGAAGCGCATCGGCAGGCCGATGACGGCCGAAGCGTGACGGTAGTAACGCTGCAGGCCGCCGAAGCAGCCGTGGGAGCTGATAATTTCCATGGTCCCGAATGATATTCTGCATGGCGTCCCCCGCCCATCGGCTATCCAGATGCGCCCGCTTTTCCTTCCCCTCCTTGCCGTAGTCGCCGCGCTCCTCGCCAGCCCTGCGCAGGCCGTGCCGGCCAACTGCCGCGCCATGGATCCGGGCAACCACAGCTCGTTCGAGACCGCCTGGGGCGTCAATCTCGCGTGGCTCGCCATGACCCAGGATGTGTACCAGCGCATCTCCTCGGGTGCCGGCGTGGCCCCCGCCCTTTACCTCTGCAACGATCCGGCGATCAACGCCTTGGCCGTCGATACTCCCGGCGGTCCCCAGCCGCGCATCATCGCGGTGAATACCGGGCTCCTCGCGTTCGTGAACGGCGATGCCGACCAGCTCGCGGCGGTGATGGGGCACGAGATCGCGCACCTGTCGCTGCGCCATCGCGCGCGCAAGACCGCCGCCTACGAGGCCCACGCCCACGAGGTCGCGCGGGACTGGGCGCGAGCGGTGGTGCGCGGCTCGCGCTCGCGCGAGAGCACGCTGCGCGCCCGGTTCGAGATGGTCACGCGCGCGCGCGCGGTGGATCGCGACGCCGAGCGTGAAGCCGACGACAAGGGCTTCAGCCTCGCGGTGAGCGCGGGCTTCAACCCCGACGGCGCCCGCAAGTTCCACGAGAAGTGGTTCCAGACCCAGGAGGCGCGCAAGGTGGCGAGCTACCTCGATACGCACCCGGGACTGGGCGAGCGCTCCGGCTACAGCGCGCGGCTCGAGCGCAACGAGGCGTTCCGCCGCGATGCCGAGCGCGCCTTCATGGCGCGCGACTCGCGCCGCCTCGGTAACCATGTGGAGCGCTGGATCGCCGCGGTGCCGGACAGCGGCGCCGCGGCCTACTACGCGGGCATGTACCTGCTGATGACCGGCAAGCGCCAGTCGCTGGTGTCCGAAGCGTTCGAGGATGCGGTCACCTTCTTCGATGGCGAGGGCCTGTCGCGCCTGTCGCAGGAAGACCAGTACGAGGCGCGCATGGCGGCGCTGTCGCTGTGTGTGTCGCTGCACAAGGAGGGCAAGCGCCAGCTCACTCTCAACTGCCTGCAGCGCCTGCGCCACTCCGAGGACGTGGAGCAGTTCCGCGTGGCCACCGGGTGGCGCGATTTCATCCTGGTGCCTTCCCGTGGGGAAGGCGTTTCCGCACGGCCGCTCTACGCCGCCCAGGAAGGCGAGCGCGAGGTGTTCCTCACCAATTGCTCCCACGTGGCGAAGGAGCGCGGCATGAAGGATGTGCGCTCCTGGCGCGGCATGCGCGCGGGGCGTGGCCCCGCGTCGGGCGCCGCGGGATCGGGAATGATGATCTGCAACCCGCACACCTGCGACTGCGAGCCCTACGAGGGGGGTGACCCCGAGCCCGCGGTGCGCGCTCCACGCTTCGAGCGATAAGCGAGTAGATTGGCGATCGTGCGCCGAGTCCCGCCCGGCGATCGGAGGTTCGGCCATGTCGTTCATCGCGCTCCTGGACTCCAACGAACGTGCCGTGGTGTTCACCATGGGCAAGCCCAGCGGGGTGAAGGGGCCGGGCCTGGTGGTGGTGGCGCCGCTGCTGCAGCGCCTGGAGGTGGTGGAGCTGAAGCCCCTGGTGGCCGAGCTGCCGGGCCAGCGCTACGAAGCCATCGGCGGCGAGAAGGTGGTCGTCGATGCCACCGTCAACTACCGCGTCGTCGACCCTTTGAAGGCCCTCACCGAGGTCGCCGACTACCGCGAGGCGGTGGTGGAGATGGCCGCGGCGCGGCTCTCCTCCGTGATCGCCACGACGCCCCTGGAAGACCTGCTCGAAGCGCGCGAGACCATCGGCAACGAGGTGCGCGCCGAGATGGATGTCTACGCCGCCGCCTGGGGAATCAAGGTGGGGGCGGTGCAGATCAGGAAGGTCGATGCTTCCTCGTACTTCGGCGCTAGGGGTCAGACTCCCAACGCGAAAGTCGGGTCGGATTCGACTTCGGTCGTTTGAGAAAATGGGGTCAGGTTCAATTTCGATCTTCCGGCCCATAGGCCGGTTGCAGG
>JBBQBW010000023.1:0-11831 GCA_038318025.1 Burkholderiales bacterium
CGGCCATCGGGCCCGGAGGCCTGCCGGTACGCCTCGATCCAGCCGGCCATGTGCGCGTCGTAGGCGGCGCGGCCCGCGACCAACTCCGGATTGGCGACGAAAAGGAAGGCGCCGACGCGTGCCGGCGCGCTCCCGGGCGCCACACCCGTCACCGTCGCGGGCAACGCGCCGCTGAGGCTGCCGGCCAGGCACTGCACCATCATCGCAAGCCCGATCCCCTTGTGGCCGGCCATGGGCAGCATCGCCCCGCTCAAGGCGGCCTTGGCATCGGTGGTCGGGTTGCCGTCCGCGTCGATCGCCCAGCCCAAGGGGATCTCGCGCTTCTCACGCGCCGCGGCGAGCACGTTGCCGCGGGCCACGCCGCTCGCCGCGATGTCGAACACCAGGGGCGGACCTCCGGCCACGGGGCTCGCGAAGGCGAGCGGGTTGTTGCCGATGGCCGCGCGCTTCGATCCTGGCAGCGCCATGATCGGCGGCGTCGACTGCGCGACGAGGGCGATCATCCCGGCCTCGGCCGCCTGCAGCGCGAACATGCCCAGCGCGGCGAGATGCCCGACGTCATGGATCACCATCGGCACGAAGCCCGCGGTCGCGGCGCGGCCTATGGCCTCGCCGACCGCGCGGGTGGCCACCACCTGGCCCAGCCCGGAGTCGGCGTGGCAGTGCAGCACGCCGGCCCGGTCCTCGTAGCGCACGGCGGGCCTCGGCGTGAGCTCGCCGGACTTGAGCTTCTGCACGTAGACGAGCGCCCGCGACACCCCGTGCGTCTCGACGCCGCGGGCGTTGGTGCGCACCAGCACGCGCGCACCGACCGCCGCCGCATCCGGCTCCATGCCGCAGGCGGTGAAGGCCCGCGCGAGCCAGCCCGAAAGCTCCGTGGTGTCGTAGAGATCCATGCCGCCTCAGCTGCCCTGGCGGTCGTGGACCTCGGGGAAGAACACGTCCTTCCAGCTGGCCGGGCGCTGCCTGAGGGAGCCGATCCGGGACATGAAGTCGGCGTACTTCATCAGGTTCTGCGGCGTGGTGGTGAAGTGGCTCTCGGGATTGGCGACCATCTCCTGCACGAATGCGAGGTCCAGCCTGGATTTCTGGTTCCTGATGAACGCCTCGGCGGCGCCGCGCGGGTTCTCCTTGATGAACGTGTTCGCCTCCTCCAGCGCGTTGAGCACGGCCTGGTGGTGCTTCGGGTTCGCATCGTGGAACTTCTGCGTCGCCCACATCAGGATGAAGGTCGTCGGTCCGTCCATGACCGTGTAGGAGCTCAGGACGGGATGTGCGTGCTTGTCGCGCTGCTGAAGGTACATGAACGGCGGGCTGGTGAAGTTCGCGGTGATCTCCGTGCCCTTGCTCATCATGGCGTTGTGTGCGTCGGGCGGCGCCATGGAGACGGTGAGCTTGTCCAGCACGTCGTGTTTGCCGCGTCCGAACTCCTTCTCTGCGGCGATCTGAAGCGTGACCGCCTGCGTCGAGATCTTCACGCTCGGCACGGCGATGCGGTCCGCGTCCGAGAAATCGCGGATGGTCTTCACCTTGGGATTGATGGTGTTGAGGTACACCGGGATCGAGCTGATCGCGCAGATCGCGCGGACGCTGAGGTTGCCTCGCGTCTTGTCCCACACCGTCAGCAGCGGGCCGGGACCGCCGGTCGCGTACTCGAGGTTGCCGGAGATGAGGGCGTCGGTCATCGCGGCACCGCTCGCGAGCTGGATGAATTTCGCCTTGGCCTCCGGCAGGCCCAGGAGCTTCGTGTGTTTCTCGACCAACCCCTGTTCCTCGAGGATGATCACCGGGAGATAGGGAATGCCGAAGCCCTTGGCGAAACGGATTTCGCTCACCTGGGCCTGTGCCGGCAGGCCGGCAAGGCCCGCGGCAAGGGCTAGCAGGGAGACACCGAGCCTGGCAAACGCGCGTCGCTTCGTTCCATTGCGGGTTTTCACGTTCTTCCTCCTGTCAGATCATCGTGGCCGGACCTGGGGGGCCGGGTTGCTAGGCGCTACGGTACAGCTTGGTCATCGCGAACTCGCGGTGACGCAGGGTCTCCGCGGTCGTGAGGCGGCCGTTGCTGATGCGCACCGCCATCTCGATCAGCGCGTCTCCGGCCTCGCCGATCGTCATCTTCCGCTTGAGGACGTCGGAGACGTCCAGGTCGATGTGCTCCTTCATGACGCGCGCGGTCCTGGGGTTCGCCGTGAGCTTGAGGGTCGGCATGATGGGATTGCCCACGACGTTGCCCTGGCCGGTCGGGAAGAGGTGCAGCACGAATCCCGCCGCCGCCTGCAGCGGCAGGCACTCGGCCGCCGCACTCGAGGTGTCCATGAAGTAGAGCCCGGGCCCCTTCGTGGGGGCCTGCGCCGGGGACAGCACGTCGATGTACATCGCCTTCTCACCGATCTTCTGCAGGTTGCCGAAGGCCTTCTCCTCGATCGTGCTGAGGCCGCCGGCCTTGTTGCCCTTGCTCGGCTGGCTGTCCGAGAGGTCGTCCACCTTGAAGCGCATGACCTCGTCCTGGTAGGCCTGGAAGACCTTCATGAACTTGGCGGCGGCCTCGGGGTTGGCCGCGCGCGAGGCGCACAGCTTCTCCCCGCCCGTGATCTCGGTCGTCTCGCCGAAGCAACTGGTGATGCCCCTCGCGTCGAGCTTGTCGATCAAGTTGCCGACCGCCGGGCACGAGGCGATGCCCGAGGTGGTGTCGGACTCGCCGCACTTGGTGGCGACCCACAGCTCCTCGATGCCGATCTTCTCGCGCTGCAGCTCGGTCGCGTACTGGACGAACTCCTGCGCCACCCGGCAGCCTTCGGCGATGGTCGCGAGCTCGCCCTTGCCCTCGATGTGCAGCCCCTGCACGGGCTTGCCCGTGGCGGCGATGCCGTCGACCACGCGCTGCGTCCAGCTGGGCTCGATGCCGATCACCAGCACCGCCGCGACGTTCGGGTTGGCGCCGCAGCCGATGATGGTGCGGAAGTGCAGGTCGAGATCCTCCCCGTACTGCAGGCGGCCGTAGGAGTGCGGCAGCGCCATGGTGCCGAAGACGTTGTTAGCGACGCCCTCGCAGGCGGCGTTGGAAATGTCGTCCACCGGCAGGATGAGGACGTAATTGCGAATGCCGGCGCGGCCATTGGCGCGCCGGTAGCCGAAGAAATGATCGTGCGTCATCTCACCACCTCTTGCTCTTGATGTTGTGGAAATGGACGTAGCCGCCCACGCCTATGTCCTCGACCGCGCGCCCGACGTCGTTGCCGTACTTGAGGACGGTGTCGCCCGTCTTCAGCGCCGACAGCGCGACCTTGTGTCCCAGCGGGATGTCCGCCGCCGCCGTGAGCTCGATCGTCTCGTTCGTGTCCATGATCCAGCCGCGCAGTTTCTGGCCCGCCTTGACGTCCTCGACCACCACCACGCCGAGGCTGTCGCCCTTGTGGTGAACTATGAAGCCTGGCTCTTCCATGTCTTGCTCTCCTTCCCGTTGGAACCGGCTGGGTTGCCGGTCGACTCCGCGCCCCCGGCCGCGCAAGCAGCATGCGCGCCCGGTATCAGTGCTGCATCCCCCATTTACGGACCGTGCGGATCTCTATGTTGCGGAAGATCACGCTCTCGACCAGCAGGCCGATGATGATGACCGCGGTCAGCCCCGCGAACACGTAGGCGGTCTCGAGCTGGTTGCGGTTCTCGAAGATGAACCAGCCGAGGCCGCCGGAGCGTGAGGACACGCCGAACACCAGCTCGGCGGCGATCAGCGTGCGCCAGGCGAATGCCCAGCCGATCTTGAGCCCCGCGAGGATCGCCGGAAACGCGGCCGGCATCAGCACGTGCACGACGAAGCGCACCCCGCGCAGCCCGTAGTTCTGGCCGGCCATGCGCATCGTCTCCGACACCGACAGGAAGCCGGAATGCGTGTTCAGCGCCACCGCCCACAGCACCGAGTGGATGATCACGAAGACCAGGCTGGGCACCCCGAGGCCGAACCACAGGAGCGCGAGCGGCAGCAGCGCGATCGCGGGCAGGGGGTTGAACATCGCGGTGAGCGTGGACAGCAGGTCGGTGCCGATCCGCGTGGAGACCGCGAGCGCGGTGAACACGGCCGCCAGCCCGACCCCCGACGCATAGCCGATCAGCAGCACCCGTATCGAGGTGTAGATGCGATCGAGCAGGGGCCCGTGCACCGTTGCGTCCCACAGCGCGGCGACCATGTTCGAGAAGGTGGGCACCATGAGCGGGTTATCGAGGTAGCGGCCGTAAAGCTCCCAGGCGAGCGCGAGGATCACCAGGATCGCGACGCGGCGCACCCAGTCGAGATTGACCAGGCGCTCCCACGCGGACAGTGGGCGCTGCACCTCGCCGATCTGGCCGGATTCGAGCGACGTGTTCTCGACCTCGGGCCGCAGCGGCGGCAGCAGCTTCGAACGGGCCTCAGCCATGGTCGGGCTCCCTTTGCAGCGCCTCGGCCTCGATGCGTTCGGCGAAAAGCATGTCGTGGATGCGCCGGTTCAGCGCCATGAACTCGGTGCTGCCCTGCTCGGTGTGCGTGAACTGGTGGGCGTTCAGCTCGGCCTTCACGCGCCCCGGATGCGGCGACAGCACCAGGATGCGCGAGCCGATGATGATCGCCTCCTCGATGGAGTGGGTGACGAAGAGGACCGCGAAGCGGGTGTCCTCCCAGAGCTGGAGCAGTTCCTCCTGCATCTGCCTGCGGGTGAGCGCGTCGAGCGCCGCGTAGGGCTCGTCCATCAGCAGGATGTCGGGCTCCATGGCCATGGCGCGCGCGATCGCCACGCGCTGCTTCATGCCGCCGGAGAGCATGTGCGGGTGGATGTCGCGGAACTTCGTGAGGCCCACCTTCTCGATCGCCGCCATCGCCCGGTCGAGGATCTCGTTGCGCGGGAAGGCGCGGCTCACGCGCATCGGGAACATCACGTTCGCGAGCACCGTCTTCCACGGCATCAGCTGGTCGAACTCCTGGAATACCATCATCCGGTCCGGCCCGGGGCTTTCGATCACCCGCCCCTTCAGCCTCATCGTGCCCTCGACCGGTTTCATGAACCCGCCCACGCCCTTGAGCAGCGTCGACTTGCCGCAGCCCGAGGGACCGAGGAGCACGAAGCGGTCGGCCGGGAAGACGTCGAAGCTGACCCGGTACGTCGCGGTCACCAGGTGCTCGCGCGTCTTGTACTGCAGCGTCACCCCCTCCACCGCAAGTAGCGGCGTCTGCCCGGCGGCTTGCGTCCCACTCTCGACCGCTGTGGTGCTCATTGCAGCTTCCCCTCGCATTTGTTCCGGCCCGACGGCGAAAGGCAACGGCCGGCGGTCCATGGGGACGGCGGTCCGGCCTGCCGTCAGCGTACGATTTCCAGGTTCCTCGAAAACGGCCCGGCGCAGACGCGCTGGTAGTAGAGCGGCCGGTCACGCAGCGTGTAGCCGCGCATCTCCATGACGAAACCCAGTTGCTCCTTGCCCAGGCCGAGCGCGCGCGCGATGGCCTGCGGAAGCCGCTCGAAGCGGATCCACTGGTCGACCCGCAGTGTCGGCAGGGACAGCTTCTGGCCGAGCAGCACGCGCAGGTTCTTCTCCAGCGAGCGCTTGTCCGTGCCGTTCAGGCGGGCGAATTCCGCCTCCCGAAGCCAGAATGCGCTGTGCAGGTCCAGCTTGTCGCCGACGCTGATGCGACGCTCGATGCGCACGTAGGCGGGCTCGGCGCCCAGGAAGTCGGACCACGGCCCCCTGCGCTTGATCCGCTTCACCGAGCGCAGGTGGATGAAGTTCGGCATCTCCTGGCCGCGCTCGTCCCTGAAGCGCAGGTAGCTCACGTCGGAGGTGCGCACCCGCGACCCGGTGACGAAAGTGCCGCGCCCGTGCTCGCGCGTGACCAGGCCGGAGTTCTCCAGGCGGTCCAGCGACTTCTGAATGGTCCCCACGCTCACCCGATGCTGCACCGCGAGCTGCTCCTCGGAAGGCAGGCGGTCGCCCTCGCGCAGCGCCCCCGACTCGATTCGCCGGGTGATCGCCTCGCAGACGCGCTCGAGCTTGGTCACGGCGCCGCGGCCTCAGATGGTGGGCGCGAAACGGCTGATCGCGGTCTCGCGCACGTCGAGCAGCTCGCTCGTGGTGCGCGTGCCCGAGGCCACCTCGAGCGCGTAGTCGTACAAGCGCTCGCCGACGCCCGCCACCTTCACGCCCTTCTCCAGGATCCCGGAGGCGTCGAAGTCGATGTTGTCCGCCATCGTGCGCAGCGTGTTCACGTTGCCGCACACCTTCACCGTGGGCGTGACCATGTTGCCGATCGGGTTGCCAACGCCGGTGCCGAAGAAGATGAGCTGGCAGCCTGCCGCGGCCATCGCGGTGAGGTTTTCCACCGCCGGGGCCGGCGCGTCCATGAAGTGCAGTCCCTTGCCGGCGGGCGCCTCGCCGTAGGCAAGCACGCTCGACAGCGGCCGGGAGCCGGCCTTCGCCATGGCGCCGAGCGCCTTCTCCTCGATGGTCGTGAGGCCACCGCGGATGTTGTCCTGCGTCGGATTGGTGCCGCGGATGTCCATGCCGCGGCTCACCGCCTCGCGCTCCAGGCGCACCACCGCATCGACGAAAGCCTTGCCGACGGCCTCATCCTTCGCGCGTGCCGCGAACAGGTGCTCGGCGCCGAGGAACTCGGAGGTCTCCGAGATGATCACCGAACCGCCGTCGTCGACCAGCCGGTCCGCCATGGCCCCGATCGTCGGATTGCAGGTGAGGCCGGAGGTCGTGTCCGAACCGCCGCACTCGACGCCCACCAGCAGCGATGACATCGGGCAGGGCTCGCGCCGGGCACCGGAGGCGGCGAGCACGAGCTTGAGCGCGCGCCGGGTCCCTTCGGCGACCGCATTGATGGTGCCGTGCGGCTGCAGGTTGATGCTCTCCACGGGCTTGCCGGTCGGCCTGATGCGCCGCGCGACTTCTTCCGTGGTCTGTTCCTCGAGACCCACCAGCAGGACCGCGGCGATGTTCGGGTTGCGGCCCATGCCCGCGAGCGTGTTGAAGGCGACCTCGAGGTCGTGCCCGTACTGGCCGCGTACGAAGAGCGTGGTGACGGCAAGCGTCATGTCCACCGCGTGGCAGATCGCGCGGGTGACCGGGTTGCAGTTGTCCATCACCGAGATCACCGCGACGTGGTTGCGCACGCCGACGGCGCCATTGGCGCGCGGGTAGCCCAGGAAAGTGCGTGCCATGCTCAGCCCTCCGGTCGGTCGCCGCGCCCGCGCGCCGACTCTATGTTGTGGATGTGCGCGTGCTCGCCGACGGCGAGCGCCCGGACGGCCTTGCCGATCACCTGCCCGTACTTGAGGATGTCGCCTCCGGCGGGGGTCGAGCGCACGCAGATCTTGTGCCCGAAGGGCACCGCCTGGAGCAGCGCGATCTCGCCGCTCGCCTCCCCCTGCAGCGTGCAGGCCGCACCCGACTGCCCGGCATCGATGAGGGTGGCGACGTTGTCGTCGCGGTGCAGAACGATGGCGCGCGGCATGTAAAGTCCTCTATAGAACCCTGCCCACCTTAATCCTCTGGCTTCGGCGCTGTCAACGCTGCGATGCACAAAAGTCCACTATAGGACATGGGAGACGGGTCGAAGCGCCCCGATCATGCGGAATACGCCGATCGAATGCTTCAAGTTGTAAGCAAGATTTGCCACGGCTCGGCTTTGCCCCATCGGGAGTTGTTGAGGACGGCCCGAGGATCGCCAGCCCGCGCACGCATCGGGAAACCGACCGCGGCCGAGGGAACTGCAAGCGACCATCGCAGTCAATCCGGACTGCGCGAGCCCGCCGCCTGGTGGTGTAGTGCTCTTCGATGACGTGTTGGCCACGGGCTGCACGTTCAAAGCTTGCAAGGCGAGACTGCGGGAAGCCGGAGAGGAAGCGCTTGGCCCATTCCCCTGCAATGTTTCCTTCATCCTAAAATCGGGAGCAACCTGCCGGGTAGAGCGCGCGAGCCGACGCTTTCCACAGGGACACGCTCACAGGACCGCACGGCGCGCGGGCGTGTGTCAGAATCCCGGCGATGAGGATACAGCGGCAGAAGTTGAATAAGGCTCCTGTGCTTGAGGCGCTGCTTGACATCCGCGTGGTGCCCCGCGAGGGACTCAAATTCGCGGATCTAGAGCCGCTGGGCGCCTTTGTTGCCAAGGAGTACCCGCATCGGGAAGAGAAGCGCGCGGCGACGTTCACATTCTCCGTGAAAGAGGCGAAGGCCCACGCGAACGCTGAAATGAGCGGTGACCCAATCGGGACGATGCACAGCGATGAGGCGAACCACAATCGCGTTCAATTTGACTTGAATGGGATCACGCAAAATGTGGTGGCTCCCTACGCGGACTTCGAGACTCTCGTGGCTAAGGCGCGACCGAATTGGGAGCAATACGTGCAAGTCACGGCGCCTAAGGCAATCTCTCGCATTGCGGTGCGCTATATCAACCAGATTCGCTTGCCGCTTAGTGAGCCAGTTGAGAGCAACCTGCTGACCTTCCCAGTGTTGCCGGCTAAAATGCCCCAACAAGTCTCGGACTTCGCATTCCGTATCACGGTCCACGACTCGCATCGTGACGCCGTGGCTATTATCACTGAGGCATCCAAAGGCCAAATAGACGCCCAGGGCCTTCAGGTGATCGTGGATATCGATGCCTTCATGGAGAACCAGCTGTCCATCGACGACTCAAACCTATGGGCCCGCTTCGAGACCTTGCGGGACTTGAAGAACGAAGTGTTCTTCTCCATCCTCTCGCCTCAGCTCCTGGAGAAATACGCATGAGTGCAATCGCAGCCCAGCGGCCCCGGATAGGGTTCACCTCGATGAAGCGCGAGAACGCTATGACCGACCGCGGTGGTGGTGGGCTGATGGCGCTCATCAGCGAGTCGTTCCTGCCGACGTTGACCTTTCATTCCTACCCCGCGTCTATTGACGCGCTTTTCGAGCGCGCAAGGTCGGCTGAGGAGGAAGAGCTCGAGCCTGACGCGGCCGCGGCGATGCATCTCGCGCTGGAGCCCGCGGCGACATTCCTCTTGAACCGGCCGGATGATGTCGCAGCCCCCGAAATTGACATCTGGCCAGACGGCCAAGTCGCGTTCGAGTGGTACGTTGAGCGTGGTCGCAAAGTTGCAGTGCTAATCAACGCATCCGGGCGCCTTGTGTATTCGGCGATTCGCGGAGCAGAGCACGACGGTGCTACGGCCTATGTTTCAGGTCAGTGGCCCCTCCAGTTAGTGACGGCGATCCACCGCACAACCCGTTGAGCTACGACCCGGAGGCGCTCAAGGACGTGGAGCAAATCTCCCGCTTTGCGTGCGAGCGAAGCTACTACCGTCCCTCCGATATGTCGGCCAAAGAGAAGGCTTTTGCCCTCGACCGTGATGGCGAAGTGTCGGTCTTCCGTATCGATGACCTCGCTCACCTAGAACTCTGGAGAATCGCCGACGAAGCCTGCCAGGCTCGCGGCAAGCCCGCGATCGCTAGCCTGGAGCTCGCCGCGGCATCGGTCCGCGAGCTGGGGTTGACGCTGGCAATCGACGAACCACCGGTGCGGCACGCAGCGATTCGCCAGTGGCCGTCCGAGGACCAGAGGCTCAAGCTCCAACAGCGACTTGCTGACGTGTGCACCGTACGATTGAAGCCGGGCTAATGCGTGTTTGCAGGCGCCGTCGGTTGTCGCAGATAATCGCGCCATGCACTTGATCGTCCATTCCCCCGCCCCCCCCTCCTGGTCTTGGCGTCTGCCAGCCTAGCAGTCGAATTGTCAGCGCCCGCTTCGTGTACCTGAGCGGGTATCTGGGGAAAAACAGCCACGAAGTTACAGCCTAAGCCATTGAATGGCATGGGAAAGGTTGGCAGTTATGCTGCTCATGATCGACAACTACGACTCCTTCACCTACAACCTGGTGCAGTACTTCGGCGAGCTGGGTGAGGAAGTGAAGGTGGTGCGTAACGACGAGATGTCCGTGGACGAGATCGGAGGGCTCGATCCGGAGCGCATCGTGCTTTCGCCGGGACCGTGCACGCCCAACGAGGCGGGCGTGTCCCTCGAGGTGATCCGCCGCTTCGCCGGCAAGCTTCCGATCCTCGGCGTATGCCTGGGACACCAGGCGATCGGCCAGGCGTTCGGCGGGCGCATCGTCCATGCCCGGGCGCTCATGCACGGCAAGGTGTCGCTCATCCACCATGAGGGCCATGGAGTGTTCTCCGGCCTGCCGTCACCCTACGAGGCGACGCGCTACCACTCGCTCGCCATCGAGCGCTCGACCTGCCCCGACGCGCTCGAGGTCACGGCCTGGACCGACGACGGCGAGATCATGGGCGTGCGCCACCGGACGCTGGCGGTGGAAGGCGTCCAGTTCCACCCCGAATCCATCCTCACGCAGCATGGGCACGCCCTGCTGCGCAACTTCGTGACCCGATGAAGGACCGCCCGATGTTCACCCCCCTGGAAGCGATCAATCGCCTCTGCGACAAGCGCGAGATCTTCTATGACGAGATGGTCGACCTGAAGCGCCAGGTGATGGAGGGGAAGGTGCCGCCGGTGCAGCTGGCGGCGATCCTGATGGGGCTGCACGTGAAGACCGAGTCGGTCTCCGAGATCGCCGCGGCCGCATCGGTGATGCGCGAGTTCTCCACCAAGGTGGAGCTCCCGGGCGTCGAGCACCTGGTCGATACCTGCGGCACCGGGGGCGACAAGCTGCACACCTTCAACATCTCCACGGCGGCCGCATTCGTCGCGGCGGCGGCCGGCGCGCACGTCGCCAAGCACGGCGGGCGGGCGGTGTCATCGCAATCGGGCAGCGCCGACGTGCTCGAGGGCCTCGGGGTGAAGCTTGCCTTGACTCCCGAGCAAGTGGGACAGTGCATCCGCGAGGTCGGGGTGGGATTCATGTTCGCCCCCAACCACCATCCTGCGATGAAGCACGCGGCCCCGGTGAGGAAGGAGCTCGGCATGCGCACCATCCTCAACATCCTGGGGCCCCTCACCAACCCGGCTGGCGCTCCCAACCAGGTGATGGGCGTATTCCACGAGGACCTGGTGGGGATCCAGGCGCGGGTGCTGAAGCTCCTCGGCAGCCGCCACGTGATGACGGTGCATGGCCACGACGGGCTGGACGAGATCACGATCACGGGCCCCACGCACGTGGCCGAGCTCAAGCATGATTTCATCACCGAGTATTCGATCGACCCGAAGCAGTTCGGCCTGGACGTGGCGCCACTGGAGGCGATCCGGGCCGAGGGCGCCGACGCGTCGCGGGAGATGGTGCTGAAGGTGCTGGCCAATGAACCCGGCGCGCCGCGCGACGTGGTGCTGTTGAACGCCGCCGCCGCACTTTATGTATCCGGCATCGCGGGCAGCCTCTGGGATGGCGTGGCAGCGGCACGCGATGCGCTCGCGTGCGGCGCTGCGCGTGCGCGACTCGACGCGCTGGTGCGCCTCACCGGCGAGATGGCGAAGGGCGCGTGATGTCCGACGTGCTGGCGAAGATCCTCGCCACCAAGCGGGTCGAGGTCGAGCGCGCCCGGCAGTTCCTGACGATCGCGAAGATGGAGCGACTGGCCGAGGCTGCCCCGGCGCCGCGGGGGTTCGAACGCGCCCTGCGGGCGAAGGTCGCCGCAGGCCTCCCGGCCGTGATCGCCGAGATCAAGCGCGCAAGCCCGAGCCGCGGCCTGATCCGGGAGGATTTCGACCCCGCCCGCATCGCCGCGTCGTACGAGCTCAATGGAGCCGCCTGCCTTTCGGTGCTCACCGACCGCGAGTTCTTCGGCGGTTCCGCCGACGACCTGCGCGCTGCCCGGGCGGCCGCAAGCCTGCCGGTGATCCGCAAGGACTTCATCATCGATTC
>JBBQBW010000024.1:0-11804 GCA_038318025.1 Burkholderiales bacterium
ATTGCCTGGACGCCCTCGGCCGCAAGGGTCCCGGCGAGCGCCGCGCGATACTCCTCGTGGGTGGCGGCGCAGCCTTCGATCGGCCGCGCGAAGGTCCAGGCCCGCAGCGGAATCGCGCCTCCCACGCCCTCGTGGAGCGCGATCCCCGCGCCCGCGGCGGGGCCGTGGGCGAACGAGCGCAGCACCAGGTTGCGGCGCTCGCCGTCCGCGCGGATGTAGTCGCCGAGCCATTTCTCGATGCCGCCGCCCAGATCGTGGACGATGTGCAGCTGCACCGGCCCGGAGTCGCGCGTGTCGTTGGCCATGGGGCGAATTTTACATAGGATGCAATAATCCCCCGCCGTGCAGCTCCCCATCGACATCGTGATCCCGGTCTACCGCGGCCTCGCCGAGACGCGCCGTTGCGTCGAGAGCGTGCTGGCGGCGCGCCTCGCCACGCCGGTGGAGGTGCTGGTGATCGACGACGCGAGCCCGGAGCCGGCCCTCTCCGAGTGGCTGCGCGAGGTCGCCCGCGGCGGGCGCATCACGCTCGTGGCCCACCCGGCCAACCGCGGCTTCGTGGCGAGCGCCAACGAGGGGATGGCCGCCCACCCCGACCGCGACGTGGTGCTCCTCAACAGCGACACCGAGGTCGCCGACGGCTGGCTCGACCGCATCTCCGCCCACGCCCGGCGGGACCCCACCGTGGGAACGGTGACGCCGTTCTCCAACAACGCCACCATCTGCAGCTATCCGAAGACGCTCGAGCCCAACGATCTGCCCCCGGGCGAGACCACCGCGAGCCTCGATGCCGCCTTCGCCGCCGCCAATCCCGGGGTCACTGCCGAGATCCCCACGGCGGTCGGCTTCTGCATGTTCATCCCGCGCCGCAGCATCGCCGCCGTGGGCACCTTCGACGAGGCGCGCTACGGCGCCGGCTACGGCGAGGAGGTGGACTTCTGCATGCGGGTCGCCCGCGCCGGGCTGCGCAACGTGATCGCCGCCGACGCCTTCGTGCGCCACGTGGGCGAGGTGTCCTTCGGCCCCGCCCGGAGCGAGCGCGTGGCGCGGGCCCAGGCCGTGGTGGACGCGCTCTATCCCGAGTTCCAGGAGCGCCTGCGGGAGTTCATCCCCGCGGACCCGCTGCGGGAGCTCCGCCAGCGGGTCGACCGGGAGCGACAGCGCCCCCTTCGCCGCTTCAGGCGTTGGTTGGTATCATTCGCCCACCGGCCCGCCCCGCCGGACACCAGAAGAAGCCCTTGAACAACAAGCTCGGCGCGCTCCTCAGGACCAAGTTCAGCATCAACACGTGGTTGCGCATCGGCATCGGCGTGGCGCTGGTGCTGTCGTTCCTGCTCCACGAGGCGGAGATCACCCAGTTCCGCGGGCTCCAGCAGCTGGAGCTCTGGGCCTACGACACGCGGTTGCGGCTATTCATGCCGAAAACCCTCGACCAGCGCATCGTGATCCTCGACATCGACGAGAAGAGCCTCTCCGCGGAGGGCCGCTGGCCGTGGAGCCGCGACCGGGTCGCCACGATGGTCCGGCAGGCCTTCGACAAGTACAAGGTCCGCGTGATGGCGTTCGACGTGGCGTTCGCCGAGCCGGACACCAGCTCGGGCCTCGCACGCCTGGAGGAGCTGGGCCGCAGCGAGCTCAAGGACCAGCCCGAATTCCAGGCCTTCCTGCAGAAGCACCGCGCGAGCCTCGACTACGACCGCATCTTCGCCGACGAGATCGCCAAGTACCCGGTGGTGCTGGGCTACTTCCTCGGCGGCAAGACCGACAAGGCGGGCGTGCTGCCGCCGCCGACCTTCGACGCAAAGGCCATCGGCGACCCGAGCTGGGTGTACATCCACAACCTGGCCACGGGCTACAGCGGCAACCTCGAGATCCTGCAGAAGAACGCCGCCGGCGCCGGCCACCTCTACCCGTCGCTGGACTTCGACGGCCTCACGCGCCGGGTGCCGATCTTCATGAAGTATGGCGACGGATTCTACGAGGCGATGTCGTTCGCGGTGACGCGCACCTATCTCGGGAACGTGCCGGCCCAGCTCAGGGTGGAACCGCCCACGTCCGGCAACCTGGCCTCCATCCCGTCGGCGCGGATCGGCGCCCTCACCATCCCGCTGGACGATCGCATGTCGGCCCTCGTTCCCTACCGCGGCGGCTTCGGCGTCTACCGCTATATTTCCGCCACCGACGTGATCCGCGGCGCCCTCCCGGAGGACGAGCTCAAGGACAAGATCGTCATCGTAGGCACCTCCGCCCAGGGGTTGCTGGATCTGCGAGCCACGCCGGTACGGGAGGATTACCCCGGAGTCGAGATCCACGCCAACCTCATCAGTGGCTTTCTCGACCAGCGCATCATGCACAAGCCCGACTGGGTCCTCGCGATCTCGGTGCTCACCATGCTGCTGGTGGGGCTGCCCTTCGCCGTTGTTCTCCCGCGGCTTTCGGCGCTGACCTCCACCGCCGCCGTCGCCGGGGTGATCGCCATCATCATCGCGGTCAACCTCTACGCCTGGGTGTCGCAGAACTTCGTCCTGAACATCGCCGCCCCGGTGCTGATGCTGGCGTTGCTCTACCTGCTCAACATGGCGTGGGGCTTCTTCATGGAAACCCGCTCCCGGCGCCTCATCACGGGCCTCTTCGGCACCTACGTGCCCAAGGAGCTGGTGGCGGAGATGTCGAAGAACCCCGAGGAGTATTCGATGCGCGGGGAGTCGCGCGAAATGACGGTGCTCTTCTCCGATGTGCGCAACTTCACCTCGATCTCCGAGGGCCTCACCCCAGAGGGCCTGAAGGACATGATGAACGCGTACCTCACCGAGATGACGCAGGTCATCCAGGAGGGGCGCGGCACCATCGACAAGTACATCGGCGACGCGATCATGGCGTTCTGGGGCGCACCCCTCATGGATGCGGAGCACGCCAAGCACGGCGTCGAGTCGGCGCTCGCGATGCAGAATCGCATCCGCAACCTCGACGACGATTTCGCCAAGCGCGGCTGGCCGCCGCTGCACATCGGCGTGGGCCTCAACTGCGGCAACATGAACGTGGGCGACATGGGCTCGCGCTTCCGCCGCGCCTACACGGTGCTGGGCGACGCGGTGAACATCGCCTCGCGCCTCGAGGGGCTCACCAAGGAATACGGCGTGAAGATCCTCGTCACCGAGAACCTGGTGAAGGTGGCCGAGGGCTTCGTCTACCGCGAGGTCGACAAGGTGGTGGTGAAGGGCCGCGTCGAGGGCCTGGGGATCTTCGAGCCCCTCGGCAAGGTCGGCGAGGTCACCGAGACCGAGCTGGCCGAGATCGACCGCTTCCACAAGGCGCTGCAGTCCTACCGCAAGCAGCGCTGGGACGACGCCGAGGAGATCCTGAAGAACCTCTCCTTCGCCGCACCCGACAACAAGCTCTACAAGCTCTACCTGAAGCGCATCGCCCACTTCCGCGAAAATACGCCCGGGCCCGCCTGGAACGGCACGTGGGTCTTCACGACCAAGTAACCCACCCGCACGGCGATCGCGTCCCCGGGCCCGGCGAGGCGGTCGCCGTCGCCCCTGGCGTATGGTGGATCCGCATGCCGCTGCCGTTCGCGCTCGACCACATCAACCTGTGGCTGCTCGAGGAGGCGGACGGCTGGACGATCGTGGACACCGGCTACGGCGTGCAGGCGACGTGGGAGCTGTGGGAGCGGCACTTCGCCGGCCTCATGGCCGGGCGGCCGGTGAAGGACATCGTCGTCACCCACTACCACCCCGACCACATCGGCAGCGCCCACTGGCTCACGCAGCGCACCGGCGCGCCGATGTGGATGACCACCTCCGAGTTCCTCTCCGCCCACGCGGCGCGTGACGACACCGCCGGCTTCGACCGCGCCACGGGTGTCGCCTTCTTCATCGCCAACGGCCTCGACGCCGCGCGCATGCCGGAGCGCCTGCGAACCGGGAACGGATATGCCCGCGGCGTCCCCGGGATTCCCCGCGCGTACCGCCGCATGATGCACGGCGACACCCTGCGCTTCGGCGGCCGCGACTGGGACGTGATCACGGTCTTCGGCCACGCGCCGGAACAGGCGACGCTTTACTGCCGCGAGCTGGGCGTGCTGATCTCCGCCGACCAGGTGCTGCCGCGCATCACCAGCAACGTGGGCGTGTGGGGCAACCAGCCCGAGGCGGACCCGCTCACGCAGTTCCTGGGCTCGCTCTCGCGCCTCGGACACCTCCCCGACGACACGCTGGTGCTCCCGTCCCACGAGCGCGTATTCCTGGGTCTGCACCCGCGCATCGCGATGCTGCACCAGCACCATGAGGAGCGCCTCGCGCGGCTGCTCGCCGGGTGCGCGAACCCGATCACCGCGTACGAGGCGCTGCCGCTCCTCTTCCGCCGCCAGCTGGATGACCACCAGATGATGTTCGCCATGGGGGAGGCCATTGCGCACCTGCATTACCTGCAGCATCGCGGGAAGCTCGCGCGGGAGGTGGATGGGGCGGGCGTTCGGCGCTTTCGCGCGGTGTAGTTGGTCCCCTTGCGCCCGGGCAGAGGCCGCGGGACTTGATTGAGCCGACCGCTACTCTCCAGCGGAGGGTGGGATCAGGTAGCTAAGCCCGCTGTGATCTTGCGGGCGACACTCAGCGGTCTCTCAATCAAGTCCCGCAAGGCCTCCCCCGAGCTTCCTCCGTCCATATCGACCATGTCCGCAACTTTTGGAGTGGAGTGGCGCTGCGCTACCCCAACGAAACGATACAGCGGCGCTACGCTGCCCCTCAGCAAATGTCGATGCCCGTCGTTCACGGCAACGGCGATGAGCGCACAACCTCCCCTCTACAAACCGCCTTTCGTCGCACGTCCCATCCACAATCAGTGGCGTGTGGCTGCGGGATAGCGAAGCGCCGTGCCCTATAGTTTCGTGGGGTAGCGCAGCGCCACTCCCCTTGTCAAGTGGTGACGGTGGACATGGACGAGGGAAGCTCGGGACAGGCCTTGGGCAAAGCCTCGAGAGCGCGGGGAGTGTCGCTCGCGGGATCACCGGCCGCTTGACGATCCCCTCCCGCCCTTTGCAGGTCGTATCGCGCGGCTCGAGGCTTTGCCCGGCCTGGGCCCGGGCGCAAAGCTCTTTAGAGCCAAGCCTAAAGCTCGATCTTGTACCCGACCCCATACACCGAGTGGACGATCTCCTCCTCCGGCCGCACCCGCTGCAGCTTCCGGCGCAGGTTCTTCACGTGGCTATCCACGGTGCGGTCGGCAACGACCCGATGGTCCTCGTAGAGACTGTCCAGCAACTCCGCGCGTGGGAAGATCCGCCCCGGCCGCGTCGCGAGGGTCCGCAGCAAACGGAACTCCACAGGCGTGAGCTGCAGGAGCACGCCATCGAGCACCGCCTCGTAGCGCTCGGCGTCCAGGGTCAACGCCGCCACGGCGCGCCCCGAGTCGCGACGTCCACGCCGCAGCACCGCGCCCACGCGCGCCACCACCTCGCGCGGACTGTAGGGCTTGCAGATATAGTCGTCGGCGCCGAGCTCGAGGCCCAGCAGCCGGTCCACCTCCTCCACCCGCGCCGTGACCATGATCACCGGGATGTCGGCATGCGCCCGGACCTCCTTGAACACCTCGAGGCCCGGGCGCCCCGGCAGCATCAGGTCCAGCAGGATCGCGTCGGGAGGCCGCGCGCGCACCGAGGGCAGCACCTCGCGCCCGTCGGCAATGCTCGCCGCCTCGTAGCCGGAAGCTTCCAGGTATTCCTCGAGGAGCTTCGCGAGCTTGGGCTCATCCTCGACCACCAGGACGTACTTGCTCATTGGGCTTGCCTCTCGGCGAGCGGCAACGTCGCATCGACGGCAAGGCCACCCAGCTCGGAGATCCGCGCCGTGATGCTGCCGCCGTGGGCGTGGGCGATGCTGTCGCAGATCGCGAGCCCGAGGCCTGAGCCGCCGGCCTCGCGGCTCCTCGAGCCTTCGACGCGGTAGAGCCGCTCGAACAGGCGCGGCAGCGCTTCGTCGGGCACCGAGGGCGGCGAGTCCTCCCACGTGAGGCACCCCTTGCCCTCCGCCACGGCGACGGTGGCGCGCACGCGTCCGGCGGCATCGGTGTAGCGCAGCGTGTTCTCCAGCAGGTTCGCCACCAGCTGGCCCAGGCGCTGCTCGTCGGCCCGCACCAGCACCTCGCCGCCGGGCTCGCGCACCTCCCACTTAAGCCCGCGCGCTTCGAGGCGGTGGCTCGCGGACTGCAGCGCGCCGCGCACCACGCGCCCCAGGTCGACGGGCTCGAAGCGGTAGGAGAGGCCGCCCACATCGGCGAGCGAGAGGTCATGGATGTCGTCAACGAGCTTGCGCAGCCGCTCGACCTCGGCATGCAGCGAGGCCACCGCATCGCGGGTCACCGGCCGCACGCCATCCTGCAACGCCTCCAATTCCGCGCGCAGGACCGTGATCGGCGTGCGCAGCTCGTGGGAGACGTCGGCCATGAAGTTGCGGCGCACCGACTCCTGGCGTTCGAGCGCGTGGCCGAGGCGGTTGAAGTCCTCCACCAGCTGGCCCAGCTCGTCGGTCGAGGCGCTCTCCACACGCACCGCGTAATCGCCATCGGCCATGCGCCGGGTGGCGCCTGCCAGGCGCTTCACCGGGGCGAGGAGGCCCTGGGCGAGCGTGCCGGCGAAGATCGCGGCGGTGGCGAGCGCCAGCAGCGCCACGCTCCACAGCGCGTCCCACAACTCCTCGCGGAACCGCTGGTCGACCCCGGTGAACATCTCCCGGTGGGCCGGCGCCGCGACCCAGCCCACGCGCTGACCGTTCACCACCACCGGCTGCCGGTCGAGGGCATCGGCCGGGTTCGCGTCGCCCACCACGACGCGGCTCTGGGCGTCGAGGACCAGGCCCGGCGGCGGACGATCCACGCGGCCGGCGGGCACTGCCGCGACAGTCGCCTGGGGTGGCCCGGCGGGCGGCAGCGAGCCGATCGCCTGCAGCTCCGGGCGGATCGAGTGGTTGAGCTGCACCCACAGGTCGTCGCGCCCGCGCAGGAAGTCCCAGCCGCCGCGCTCGCGGTAGGCCTCGCCCAGCTCGCGCGCGAGGCGCGTGAGGCGCTGCGCCTCGCGCTCGCCCACGTAGCGCTCGAAGCCGGTGTTGAAGGCCGCGCGCAGACCCGCCGCGACCACCAGGGCGGTCACGATGTTGGTCGCAAGGAAGGCGAGGAAAAGCTTGGTGGTGACGCCGGGGGACATGGCGCTTCGATGCCGGGGCAATCCGCCATTGTCCGCGACCGCGCGCGCCCCGCGCAACGCCGCGGTCCGGGGAGGCTCAACTTCCCGATTTCCTCCACATTTCGGCTAGGGAAGGCAGATCCCCGGGAGCAGATCAGAGCTTCCCTATGCGAGCGACTTCATCGCCCGCTCGAGCCCCGAGAGCGTTACCGGGTACATGCGCCCCTCCATGATGCGCATCACGTTCTGCACCGAGGTGGTCCAGCCCCACTGCGCCTCGGGAACCGGGTTCAGCCACGCCGCCCGGGGCCAGGCGCGCAGAAGGCGCTCCAGCCACGCACGCCCCGCCTCGTCGTTCCAGTGCTCGACGCTGCCGCCCGGCTGCTCCAGCTCGTAGGGGCTCATCGAGGCGTCGCCCACCAGGATCAGTTTGTAGTCGTGGCCGTAGCGGCGCATCACGTCCACGGTCTTCAGGCGGTCGCCGCGGCGGCGGTTGTCCTTCCACACCGTCTCGTAGACGCAATTGTGGAAGTAGAAGTGCTCGAGGTTCTTGAACTCGGTGCGCGCCGCGGAGAAGAGCTCCTCCACGCCCTTGATGTGGTCGTCCATGGAGCCGCCCACGTCGAGGAACAGCAGCACCTTCACCGCGTTGTGCAGCTCCGGCACCATCTTGAGGTCCAGCCAGCCGGCGTTGCGCGCGGTCGAGCGGATGGTGTCGTCGAGGTCGAGGATGTCGGGCGCACCCTCGCGCGCGAAGCGGCGCAGCCGCCGCAGCGCCAGCTTGATGTTGCGCACCCCGAGCTCGCGGTCGGTGTCGTAGTCGCGAAACTGGCGCTGGTCCCACACCTTCACCGCGCGGCGATGGCGCGAGCCCTCCTGGCCGATGCGCACGCCCTCGGGATTGAATCCATGGGCGCCGAAGGGCGAGGTGCCCGCGGTGCCGATCCACTTGGAGCCGCCCTGGTGGCGCCCCTTCTGCTCCTCGAGGCGCTCCTTCAACGTCTCCATCAGCTTGTCCCAGCCGCCGAGGGCCTCGATCTTCGCGCGCTCCTCCTCGGTGAGGTACTTCTCCGCCATTTTCTTCAGCCACTCGGCGGGGATCTCGCGGGGGTCGACGCCGGCGAGTGCCTGCACGCCCTTGAAGTACGCGGCGAAGGCGAGGTCGAAACGATCGAAGTACGCCTCGTCCTTCACCAGGCACAGGCGCGCGAGGATGTAGAAATCGTCGACGCTGCCGTGGACCACGCCGCGGTCCAGGGCCTCCATGAGGGTGAGGAACTCCTTGAGGCTCGCCGGGACGCCTGAGCGCCGCACGGTGAAGAAGAAGTCGAGCAGCATCGAGCGCTACCTCGCCGCGGGCTCCAGCAGCGCCTTCATGCGGTCGAGCGCGCCGCCCCAGAACGCTTTCTGCTCCGCCACGGCGTCGGCATCCGCGAGCTGGAAGTGGGAGACCTGCACGCGGCTCTTGGCGTTGCCGCCGGGATAGAAGGTGACCTCGACGCTCGAGTCCCCCGCGGCCCACTGGATGCGCATCGACTTGCCGTCGTTGGCGCGACGGATCTCCATCGGCACCCGCGGCAGCCACCGCGCGCGCACCTTGGCATCGGACCAGGCGGCGAAGAGCTTGGAGACGGGGGTGGCCACGGTGCGCGAGGCGCTGGCCGAATAGCCGTCGGCCTTGCGCCCGACGGCCTTGCGCTTCACGCTCGGACGGGGCGCCGCCACGCTAGCGCCCGCGCTTCTGCAGGAACAGGAGCTGCTCGAAGAGGTGCACGTCCTGCTCGTTCTTCAGCAGCGCGCCGTAGAGCGGCGGGATCGCGGCCTGGTGGCCCTCGCTCTTCAGCGCCTCGGGCGGGATGTCCTCCGCCAGCAGCAGCTTCAGCCAGTCGAGGAGCTCCGAGGTCGAGGGCTTCTTCTTCAGGCCCGGCATCTCGCGGATGCCGAAAAACACCTCCATCGCCTCCTGGAGCAGGCGCTTCTTGATCCCCGGGAAGTGCACGTCGACGATGGCCTGCATCGCCTCCTTGTCGGGGAAGCGGATGTAGTGGAAGAAGCAGCGGCGCAGGAAGGCGTCGGGCAGCTCCTTCTCGTTGTTGGAGGTGATGAAGATGATCGGCCGGTGGCGGGCCCGAACCGTCTGGCGCGTCTCGTAGACGTAGAACTCCATGCGGTCGAGCTCGCGCAGCAGGTCGTTCGGGAACTCGATGTCGGCCTTGTCGATCTCATCCACCAGCACCACCGCCTGCTCCTCGGCGTCGAACGCCTCCCAGAGCACGCCCTTCACGATGTAGTTGCCGATGTCGGCCACGCGGCCGTCACCCAGCTGGGAGTCGCGCAGGCGCGAGACGGCGTCGTACTCGTAGAGGCCCTGCTGCGCCTTGGTGGTGGACTTCACGTGCCACTGGTAGAGGCGCTTGCCCAGCGAGCGGGCCACCTCCTCCGCCAGCATCGTCTTGCCGGTGCCGGGCTCGCCCTTGATGAGGAGCGGGCGTCCCAACGTGATCGCCGCGTTTACCGCGAGCTTGAGCTCGTCGTCGGCGACGTAGGTGTCGGTGCCCTGGAATTTCATCCATGAATTATAGACTGGGCGGCTCGACCCCTTTTCGACACCGATCCGTTCATACAGCTGTCCCCTTCCACCGGAGGTATCCCATGAAGCGTCACCCCCTCGCCGCCGCCATCCTGCTGGCCCTTCCCCTCGCCGCTTCGGCCCAGACCGCGCTCACGGTCTACTCCAGCGCGGCGCCCGGCTCGATCTCGCCGCAACAGTTCCGCGGCAGGACCGATGGCACCGGCGTGCCCGGGTATGCGTTCGTTCGGGAGGAGCGGGCGTTCACGCTCGCGCGCGGCCGCAGCCAGGTGCGGGTCACCGACGTGCCGGCGCTGATCGACCCCACGACCCTCGCCTTCGCCTCGCTCACCGACCCCCTGGGGACTCGCGTGCTGGAGCAGAGCTTCGAGTTCGACCTGACCAGCCAGGCAAAGCTGCTGTCACGCTACCTCGAGCGCGAGGTGACCGTGGAGCAGGCGCGCGGCAATGGCGTCGAGACCTTCAGCGGCACGCTGCTCTCGGCGCAGGACGGCCTCACGCTGCGCAATCCCGACGGCAGCATCCGCCTGGTTTCAAGCTTCGCAGGCGTGAAGCTGCCCAGCCTTCCCGGCGGCCTCATCAGCAAACCCACGCTGGTATGGGACCTGGAGAGCGCCCGCGAGGGCCTGCAGAACGCGCGCTTCTCCTACCAGACCGGCGGCATCACCTGGTGGGCCGACTACAACCTCACGCAATCGGAGACCGCGGCAGGAGAATGCCGCCTGGACGTGGGCGCGTGGGTAACCCTGGTGAACCAGTCGGGCGCCTCCTACCGGGACGCCACGTTGAAGCTCGTCGCCGGCGACGTGCAGCGGGCGCCCACGCGCATGGCCCCCGCGCCGCAGCCGGCCCAGATGCGCGCGATGGCGATGGAGAAGTCCGACGGGTTCGCGGAGAAGTCGTTCTTCGAGTACCACCTCTACACGCTGGGACGCTCCACCACGCTGCCCGACAACTCCACCAAGCAGATCGAGCTGTTCCCGAACGCGGCCGGCGTGGGCTGCGAGAAGACCCTGGTATACGCGGGGCAGGCGGGGTTCTACCCCGGCACGGGCTCGGTCCTCACCGACCGCGCCTTCGGCGTGCAATCCAACCGGAAGGTGGACGTGCACCTGCGCTTCCGCAATGCCAAGGCCAACGCCCTCGGCATTCCGCTTCCCGCCGGGCGCATCCGCGTCTCCCGCATGGATCCCGCGGACCGCAGCCTGGAGTTCATCGGCGAGGACGTGATCGGCCACACCCCGCGCGACGAGATGGTGCAGGTGCGCCTGGGCTCGGCCTTCGACGTGGTGGGCGAGCGCCGCCAGCTCGACTTCCGCCTCGACACCACCGCCAAGTGGATGGAGGAGGACATCGAGGTGAAGGTGAGGAACCAAAAGACCGACGAGTCTGTCACGATGATCGTGAAGGAAAACCTCTACCGCTGGTCCCAGTGGAGCATCACGCGCAAGTCCCACGAGTTCACCCGGGAGGACGCGCGCACGGTGCATTTCCCGCTGCGCATTCCCGCCAGGGGCGAGGCCGTGGTCCGCTACACCGTGCGCTACACCTGGTGAGCATCCGCCGGGGGGATTGGCGCGTATCTCGCGGGATGAAGATTCTTCTCCTCGGCGCGGCCGCCATCCTCCTCGCCGGCTGCTCGCCGCTGCGGGCCCTCAACGCGCTGGTGCCCGAAGGCGGCTTCGATCGCGAGTCGAACATCGCCTTCGGCAGCCTGCCGGGCCAGCGCCTCGACGTGTACCGGCCACGCGCCGGGGCCGCAGGGGCTCGCCCGGTGGTGGTGTTCATCTACGGCGGCTCGTGGAAGGCCGGGGAGCGCGGCAACTTCCTGTTCGTGGCCCAGGCCCTCGCGTCGCGGGGCTTCGTGGTGGTGGTGCCGGACTATCGCGGCTACCCGAACTACCGCTATCCCGCGTTCATGGAGGACGCCGCGGCCGCGGTGGCGTGGACGCATCGCGAGGTATCGCGCTACGGCGGCGACCCCGGCAAACTCTTCGTGATGGGTCACTCGGCAGGGGCGCACATCGCCGCCAT
>JBBQBW010000025.1:0-11643 GCA_038318025.1 Burkholderiales bacterium
GCCTTGCACGGCGAGCTGGGAGCTGCGCAGCAGGGGCGTGCGGATCTCGAGGGCGTCACGCAGGAACTCGAGGCCGGCCAGGTTGATGTCCAGCAGGCTGTCCCAGCGGGCGTAGAGGATCTCCTTCAGCTTCGGGGCGTAGAGCTCCAAGTGCGGCGCCTTTCGGTAGGCGTAGCGCAGGGTTTGGTAGGTCTTGGGGCCCCACCAACGGTCGCCCTCCACGCTTCCGGGGTTGTCGACGCGCTTTTCCAGGATGGTTTCCTTCTGGGAGACCTGCACCACCGGCACCGTGAGCCAGCGCGCCTCGCCCTCGTTCCGGATGAGGGTGCGGTTCTGGTAGTTGCGGCGCTCGAACTGGACGTGATCGAGGATCACGAACTGGTCGGACCGCATCATCCGGTCGAGGTAACCCAGCCAGGGAAGGAAACAGGGCTGGTGGATGGCGACGAGCATTGGGGCTCCTGGTTGTAGCTGATTCACGATTGAAGGCTACAAACCCAATCTTTCTCACCCGCGTCCGCTCCATGCTCCGGATGGACTAGGCCGATCGGGTTTCCACGCCATGGCGGTGTATTCCCTCCGACATAACTTGGGAGGGCGTTCCGACAAAGGCCCAACATGCCCAACGACTTCGACCAGGCCCTCCCCGACTTCGAGCTCGCGCGTCCTCCCGTGATGCTGCTGGGCGGCATCAACCTCGTCCGCACCCTGGGGCTGGCGGGCATACCCGCAATCGTCGCCACCTCCGACCCGGACGACCCGGCCACGGATTCGCGGCATTGCACCGCCTCCCTGGCCATCCCACCGGTCGAGAGCGATGCGGCCGTCGATGTGCTGATGGAGGCGGGGCGCCGCCTGTCCGCCCAATGCGGCCGGCGGGTACCCCTGATGTTCGGCAGCGACGACGCGCTGGAGATGATCTGCCGCAATCGCGAGCGGCTGGAGCAGCACTATCTCTTCCTGGTGAACGACCCCTCGGTCGCCCAGGGGCTCATCGCCAAGGACCGCTTCCAGGCCTTCGGCCGCGCCCGCGGGCTGCCGGTGCCCCGCTCCCTTTCCCTCGAAGGGGAAGGGCCCGGCTCAGTCGCCGGCGCCGCCGGCCCGGTGCTGGTGAAGCCGCGGGTCAAATACGACTGGCACAACACCTCGCTTTGCGCGCGGCTCTTCGACGGCGACGGCAAGGCGCGGATCTTCGACACCGGCGCCGAAGCCCTCGCCTTCCCCGACATCCGGCTGTATGCCGGCGAGCTGCAGTTCCAGGAATACATTCCCGGCGGCGATGGCGAGCTGTGGTCGTACCACGGCTTCGCCGACGACGCGGGCGAGGTCCTGGCGGGCTTCGTGGGTCGGAAGGTCCGTACCTTCCCCACCCTCACCGGCGAGAGCGCCTTCATCGAGCTGGCCCACGACGCGCCGCTCGAGGAGCTCGGGCGCGCAATCGCCAAGCGCTGCCCGCTCAAGGGCGCCTTCAAGATGGACTTCAAGCGCGACCCCCGCTATGGCAGCTGGCACCTGCTGGAGATCAACGCCCGCTTCAACCTGTGGCACTACGTGGGAGCCCGCAACGGCGTGAACCTGATGCTGGCCGCCTACGAATACCTGTTGGAGGGCGTGGCGCCGGTTCCGGTGGTCCACGACACGCGCTGGCGCTGGCTGAACCTGCGGCTGGATTTCCGGGCGTACCGCGAGCTGCGGGCGCGGGGCGAGCTTAGGTTCGCGCGCTGGGCGGCCTCGATCCTCGCCTCGCGCAACGTCTACAGCCTGTTCGCCTGGGACGACCCGATGCCGTGGCTGCGCTTCTGGCAGCGCCGCATCACCCGCAAGCTCGCGAGTCCCGCGAGCCGATTCACCCGCCGGCTGCGACCATGGCGATCTACGGCATCCTAGGCGACATCCACGGCAACCGCGAGGCGCTGGTGGCGGCGCTGGGTGGGCTCGACGCCCAGGGTGTTGAGCGAATCGCGTGCGTGGGCGACCTGGTGGGCTACAACGCCGATCCCGACGACTGCGTGGCGCTGCTACGCGGCCGCGGCGTGGTCTCCATCGCCGGCAACCACGATCTCATCGGCACGGGGCGGCTCGGGTTCGAGCGCTGCTCCAACAAGGCGATGCATTCGCTCAAGCGCACGCGCTCCACGCTCTCTCCCGGCACCCGCGCCTACCTGGAGGCGCTGCCGGCGCACCTCACGCTCGAACCCGGGGTGCTCCTCACGCACGGCGGCGTGCGCGACGTGCAGCAGTACATGACCCAGCCAAAGCACTTGCTCGAAAACGCGGCCGACCTGCGAGAGGATTTCCCGGGGGCGAGGATCTGCTTCTTCGGCCACACCCACGAGCAGAAGGTATTCGAGGTGGATGGCGAGACCGTGACCGAGCGCTCCGGGACTGGCGAAGTCACCCTCCGCCCGGGGCCCACCTATTTCATCAATCCCGGCTCGGTGGATGCGTCACGCAAGCGCGCCCACAAGCTCGCCGAGTTTGCCGTGTTCGACAGCGTGGCGGGGACAGTGTGGTTCCACCAGGCGCCCTATGACGAGGTCGCCACGGAAGCGAAGGCGCGCGACCACGGCTTCCGCATCGATCTCTGGCGCGACCGGCTCTACGACGTGCAACGCCGGCTGGTGGGTCCCCGCCATGTAGAGGGTGGATCGGCCTGACCACGTGACATCGCTTCGCGAGGGCGATGCCCCGATGAGCGCTCAGCCGACCTTCACCAGCTCCACGTCGAAGACGAGGGTGGCATTGGGCGGAATCACGCCGCCGGCGCCGCGGGCGCCGTAACCCATTTCCGGCGGGATCAGGAGGGTGCGCTTGCCGCCCTCCTTCATGCCCGCGACGCCCTCGTCCCAACCGCGGATCACCTGGCCACCGCCGAGGTGGAACTGGAAGGGTTGCCCCCGATCGACGGAGCTGTCGAACTTCTTGCCCTTGCCGTCGGCGCTGGCGCTGTCCTGGAGCCAGCCGGTGTAGTGGACGGTCACCGGGCCCGAGCGGGCCTCCGCGCCGGTGCCGGGGGTGACTTCGATTTTCTGCAGGTCTGCCATTGGGGTCGCTCCTTGGAATATCACGATGTAGAATCCGTACCCGGGTACGGTTTCAGATAAGAATACGAAAGGGTTCCGTCTGTGTCACCACGTTGCAACGACTGCGTCTCGCAACCTCGCGGCCTGGAGGGCCACGAGGGGCTGCTCCTTTCCCATGAAACACGCGCCCGGTCCCCCGGGGGCCATCTATTCAAGTGCGCGCGCTGCCAGATGCTCTGGTCGCGCAATTATGCCGGCGACGGGGTGTTCCAGTGGATTGAGGTGAAGGACGAGGACGTTACCGGCGGGTAAGTCTGCAGAAGCGCTCCGCGACGGGGCGAGAAAAGGTGGGGGCCTACCTCGGAAGGTGGGAGCGCGACAGTCGGTTACAACATTCGCAGCCCGCTGGCCTATAGTTCTCGAAGCTGAGGAGTCCCCATGTCCGTTGCGCCGCAAGAGGAACGACCCACCGGGGACCGCTACCTGGCGCTCCTCGCCCTTGCGCTCGGGCTGATGGGCGCGGCGGTGAGCTTCGCGATAGCGGGAGCGGCGATCTACAACTATGCGACCCAGGGAGGCCGCCCCGACGCCACCGAAGTCCGCGATCTGTGGCTACTCGTCGCTTTCGAGGTCGCCATCACCACCGTGGGCGTCGCGATCGTGCTGCAACGGCTTTCGCGCCGCGCACTGGCGCCAACGGCGCGATCCTCGGGCGGATTCGCGCTCTAGCCGCTCTCGCAAAACCCCCCGCGCTCAGCCGTTACCAAAGTCCCGCTCTGGCCAAGGCGCCCGACATCCGCGACTGGCGGCGTAGGCATCCGCTGACAGATTTCGGCTCTGCAGCGAGATAGTCTTTTATGATCTCGCCCTCCCGTCGCATCGGAATCCCATGCTCCACCAGTTCCTCACCGTCAACCGCCTCGAGTTGATCGAGCGTTGCAGGACCAAGGTGGCGGGGCGGCGCGTGCCACGTGCAACGGATGAGGAGATGGAGTTCGGTATTCCCCTCTTCCTCGACCAGCTCACGCGCACGCTCCAGGTCGAGCAGACCGGGGATCCAATGAGCAGCCGCCTCATCTCGGGTCCTGCGGGTGGCGGGGCCCCGATCTCATCGGAGCTGGGAGATGCCGCCACGCAGCACGGGCGTGAAATGTTGCGGCACGGCTTTTCGGTGGACCAGTTGGTGCATGACTATGGCGACATGTGCCAGGCCATAACCGACCTCGCCTTCGAGCAGGGCGCGCCGATCGACACCGACGAGTTCCGCACGCTCAACCGCTGCCTCGACAATGCCATTGCCGATGCCGCCACCGAATACTTCTACCAGCAGGAGCTCCAGCAAGGCACGCGGGGTGCGAACGCCTCCAACCAGGAATTCGCCTTCTTCGTCCACGAGCTTCGCAACCACCTCAACACCGCGATGCTGTCCCTGAGCGCAATCACAAATGGGGGCGTGGGCCCGGGAGGCGCAACCGCGAAAGTGCTCGAGCGCAGCCTCATCGGGCTGCGAACCCTGATCGATCGATCGCTGCTCGATGCGCGCCTGCGAGTGGGGATCCCGCATGCCCGGCAACTGGTTTCTGTCGCGGCTCTGATCGCCGAAATCAGGATCTCGTCCCTGCTTGCAGCCCAGGCGCGGGGCTGTGCGTTCACGGTTTCGACGGTGGACCCGAGCCTGGCGGTCGAAGCCGATCGCGAGGTGCTCGGCGCCGCGGTCGGCAACCTGATCCAGAACGCCTTCAAGTTCACGCAGCCCGGCACCGAGGTCACGCTCAGCGCCCACGCTTCAGCGAAACGCGTCCTCATCGAGGTCCGGGATCACTGCGGCGGACTGCCGAATGGCGCGGCGGAGAAGTTTTTCGAGCCTTTCGTGCAAGTCCACAAAGATAAGTCGGGCCTCGGGCTCGGGTTGTCCATCGTGCGTCGCAGCGTCGAGGCGGACGAAGGAACACTCTCCGTGCGCGACCTGCCGGGTGAAGGCTGCGTGTTCACCATCGACCTGCCACGCCACGCCCTGCCGGCGCCCCCCGCCCCCGCGGTTCCGCTCGACGTGATCCCTGCCTGATCGAAGCCGTCCTGTGCGGCACAGCGCTCGCAACCCGCAGGATAAAAAAAAGCCGGTCGCCCGGCCTTTTGTCTCAAGTCACTTTGCTCGGCGCTGTCTGAAGTGGGCCTGAACAATGACCTTGTGACTTCCAGCCGAGCGCACCGCCCGCGCTAATTCCTCCTGGGTTACGCCTAGCTGTGAGGCCAAGTCGCGTACTTCGTCAGGATCGTTCATGTCAATTCGGGACCTGTCGGGCGCGCCTGCAATGACCGCATTCTGGCGCTCGGTCGCTCGTTTAAGGACGTCAACGTACACGCGCTTCTTTTCGCCAGACGATGCGCTCCTGAAGAACTCCGAGAATGGAGTTGAAGTCACCCGTTTTTTGCGCGCAAAAAGTCCCATGTGTTTGATCCTATGCTTCTTTTATCATTTCCTCAACCTCAGCCCTGCTGTGTCGCTCCGGAACGTGAAAATCAATTCGATCAACTCCGGCGTGGTACCCCTGGTGGGAGTTGTCGTTGTTTTTGATTAACAGGTCCACGTGAAGGTTCTTACCAAACCGCGATTTCAGCTCGTTTACCACCTCGCGGGCCCCGAAATACTGATCAACAAAACGGCTGGCGGGAATGTTCCTGCCTTCGGCGGCTTCGCGAGCTTGTACAAAGCGCCACGCCAACAGCGGCTCTTGGTACACGTACAAGACATGAACGGTTCTTTCCCGCTTCAACGAGCGCTCGACGTTTTTGCGGGCAATTTCGAGGCGCGCAAAGGTGCCATCGAGGAGGAATGACTGGCCCGCGTCGAGAACCGTGTCATGGATGCGGTCAACCAGAATTGTGATACTGCCTTCTGGAAAAGCCATGCGTTGCCCCCGGTATAGCCAGGACATTCAAGGCGAAGCTCATCGGGGTCTATCCTGACGACCGGCACACCTAGCTTGGCAATCAACTCTCTCGAAGCTTCCGTTTTGCCGGCACCAGGCGACCCCGCCATAAACACCGAAACGGGGCGCTCCTCCGGAATGAAGATCTCCGGGTCGGTTAGACGGTGCGCGATGGATTTCTTGCTCGCCTTGGCGAAAGCAACAGCGTCGGCCTCAACTTTCGCCTCCTCTTCGGTCATGAAGTGGGGTTTTTCCGTGGGTTGGGCCGGAGCTTTCGGAGCTTGCCAAGAATTTCAAACGCTTGGCTGGAATACTGGCGGAGAGGGTGGGATTCGAACCCACGGAACGGGTAACCGTTCGCCTGATTTCGAGTCAGGTACATTCGACCACTCTGCCACCTCTCCGGTGACTCGAAGCCGTCGATTTTAGCAGCTTTGGTAAGCTTGCCGAAACTCCCGCCGAGCCCCGAGGCCCCCTCCCCCGTGCGAATCCCCGACTGGAATCCCGACGCCGCCCCCCGCGATCCCGCGCTGATGGAGGCGATCCTCGAGCGCCGCGGCGGGAAGCTGATCAACCTGGACAAGATGCTCCTCTGGAGCGAGCCCCTGGCGCGCGGCTGGAACGTGTATCTGGGCGCCGTCCGCCGCGAATTCGAAGTCTCGCCGCGCCTGAAGGAGATCGCGATCTGCACGGTGGCGCGCATCACCGGCGCCGACTACGAGTTCGATCACCACTGGCCGGAATACGTGAAGGCCGGCGGCGACGACAAGCTTCGCCACCGCATCATGGACGTGGATAGCGCCGCCACCGATACCGCTTTCAGCGACGACGAGCGCCTCGCCATCCGCTACGCCACGGTGATGACACGCGACGTGAAGGTGCCGGAGTCCCTGTTCAAGCTGGTGCGCAAGCGCTTCGACAACACCGAGCTGATCGAGCTCACCGCCGCCATCGCCACCTACAACATGGTGGCGCGCTTCCTGGTGGCCACCGGCGTGCAGGAAGACGAGGACCGGAAAAGGAAATGAGCCGGATCATCCATCGAAGCCTGCGCGCCACGCCGCCGGTCGCCGTGTCGAGCCAGGGCATCACGATCACCGACCGCGATGGGAAGGTGTACATCGATGCCAGCGGCGGTGCCGCCGTGTCGTGCCTGGGCCACGCGCATCCCGATGTCATCGCCGCCATGCACGAGCAGATCGATCGCATGGCGTATGCCCACACCGGATTTTTCACCACGGCCGTGGCCGAGGAGCTGGCCGACCTGCTGGTCGAGGGAGCCCCCGAGGGCATCGGCCACGTCTACATGGTGTCGGGCGGCTCCGAGGCGGTGGAGGCGTCGCTCAAGATGGCCCGGCAATACTTCGTCGAGATCGGCGAGCCGGAGCGCAGCGTCTACATCGCGCGCCGCCAGAGCTATCACGGCAACACGCTGGGGGCCCTGGCCGTGGGCGGCAACGAGTGGCGCCGCAAGCAGTTCGCGCCGATCCTGATCGACGTGGGCCGGGTCTCGCCCTGCTACGAGTACCGCGATCGGCGCGACGGCGAGACGCCGGAGCAGTACGGCGAGCGCCTCGCCGCCGAGCTCGAAGCCGAAGTCCAGCGCATCGGGCCCAGGCGTGTCATCGCGTTCGTGGCCGAGACCGTTGTAGGAGCCACCATGGGCGCGGTCCCCGCCGTGCCCGGCTACTTCAAGCGCATCCGCGAGGTGTGCGATCGGCATGGAATCCTCCTCATCGTGGACGAAGTCATGTGCGGCATGGGCCGCACCGGCACCCTGCACGCCGTGGAGCAGGAAGGCATCGCCCCGGACCTGATGACCATCGCCAAGGGCCTGGGCGGCGGCTACCAGCCGGTGGGTGCGGTGCTCGCCTCCCATCGCATCGTGGAGGCGTTGCGAAAGGGCAGTGGAATGTTCCAGCACGGCCACACCTACATCGGCCATGCCGTGGGGGCGGCCGCGGCGCTCGCCGTGCAAAAGGTGATCCAGCGCGACCAGCTTCTGCCGCGCGTGCGCGCCGCGGGCGAGCACCTCGCCAGGCGCCTGCGCGAGGCCCTGGGAAACCACCCCCACGTGGGCGACATTCGCGGCCGGGGGCTCTTCATGGGGGTGGAGCTGGTGGAAGACCGGGCCAGCAAGCGCACTTTCGACCCGGCGTTGAAGCTGCACGCGAAGATCAAGGCCGAGGCGATGCAGCGCGGCCTCATGACCTACCCGATGGGCGGCACCATCGACGGCGTGCACGGCGACCATGTGCTGCTGGCCCCGCCCTTCATCGCGACGGATGCGCAGCTGGATGAAATTGTCCAGCGCCTCGCTGCCGCCATCGAATCAGGAACCGCGGCGCTCCAGCGCGCCGCGTAGATTTGCAACCACCCCAAGGAGAAATCATGAAACGCGTATCCCTCACCCGCCGCTTCGCCCTCGCAGCAGCAGTCGCCAGCGTCCTCGCCGTCCCCGGGGCGTTCGCGCAGCAGAAGTTCCTCACCATCGGTACGGGCGGCGTCACCGGCGTGTACTACGCCGCGGGCGGCGCCATCTGCCGCCTGGTGAACAAGGACCGCGCCAAGCACGGCATTCGCTGCTCGGTGGAATCCACCGGCGGGTCGGTATTCAACGTAAACACCATCAAGGCCGGCGAGCTCGATCTCGGTGTCGCGCAGTCGGACGTGCAATACAACTCGTTGAAGGGCGAAGGCCCGTTCAAGGGCCAGGCCTACGGCGACCTGCGCTCGGTAATGAGCCTGCACCCCGAGCCCTTCACGGTGCTCACCCGCAAGGAAAGCAACGCGAAGAACTTCACCGACATGAAGGGCAAGAAGTTCAACGTGGGCAACCCCGGCTCGGGCACCCGCTCCTCACTGGAGGAGTTGCTCGCCGCGATGAACTGGAAGCTCTCGGACTTCGCGCTCGCCTCGGAGCTGAAGGCCGACGAGCATGGCCCCGCGTTGTGCGATGGCAAGATCGACGGCTTCTTCTACGGCGTGGGCCATCCTTCGGCCAATATCCAGGATCCGACCACCTCCTGCGGCGCTAAGCTGGTGCCGGTGACCGGCCCCGCCGTCGACAAGCTGGTGGCCGACAAACCCTATTACGCGAAGGTTGCAATCCCCGGCGGCCTCTACCCCGGGAACCCGGACGCCACGCAGACCTACGGCGTGCTCGCGACGCTCGTGTCGTCCTCGAAAGTGCCTGCCGAAACGGTGTACGTCGTGGTGAAGGCCATCTTCGACAATTTCGAGGAGTTCAAGAAGCTGCACCCGGCGCTCGCCAACCTGAAGCCCGAGGACATGGTGAAGAACGGCCTGTCGGCCCCGTTGCACGAGGGGGCGGCGCGCTACTACAAGGAAAAGGGCTGGATCAAGTAATGGGGTAATGCGTTAATGGACGGGGTGGGCTGAGAAGCCCACCCCGTTTTCAATTTAGGGAAGAAAAAAATGAGCGAGAACGCGCCGGCGAAACCCTCCGAGGACCTGCAGCAGCTCGTCGCCGATTCCGACACCGGGGGAAGGAAGGCCGGTGGCTTCGCGGGCATGGTGATCTTCTGCGTCGCCGTCGCCTGGTCGGTGTTCCAGCTCTGGTACGCGAGCCCCCTGCCCTTCACGTTCCGCTGGGGCATCCTCAACGACACCGAGGCCCGCTCGCTGCACCTCGCCACCGGCCTGTTCCTGGGCTTCCTCTGCTATCCGGCGTTCAAGGGCGCCTCGCGCAGCACGGTGCCCTGGTACGACTGGATGCTGGCGCTCGTCGCCGCCTTCTGCGCCGCGTACTTCCTGCTCTTCTACGCCGAGCTGGCCACTCGCCCCGGGCAGCCCAACACGCGCGACATCGTGATCGCCACCGCTGGCCTGCTGCTGCTCCTCGAGGCCACGCGCCGCGCGGTGGGCTTGCCGATGACGATTCTCGCCATCGTCTTCCTCGTCTACATCATGGGCGGCAAGTACATGCCCGACGTGATCTCGCACAAGGGCGCCTCGCTCGAACGCATGCTCTCGCACCAGTGGCTCACCACCGAAGGCGTCTTCGGCGTGGCGCTCGGCGTCTCCTCGAGCTTCATCTTCATCTACGTGCTCTTCGGCGCGCTCCTCGATCGCGCCGGTGCCGGCAACTACATGATGCAGGTGTCGATGGCGCTGCTGGGGCACCTGCGCGGAGGCGCCGCCAAGGTCGCCGTGGTCTCGTCGGGCCTGAATGGCCTCATTTCCGGTTCCTCGGTCTCGAACGTGGTGTCGGGCGGGATCTTCACCATCCCGCTGATGAAGAAGGCGGGCTACGGTGGCGTGAAGGCGGGCGCCATCGAGACGATGAGCTCGGTCAACGGGCAGATCATGCCCCCGGTGATGGGAGCCGCGGCCTTCCTGATGGTGGAGTACGTGGGCATCTCCTACGCCGAGGTTTGCAAGCATGCGTTCCTGCCCGCGGTCCTGTCGTACATCTCGCTCTTCTACATCGTCCACCTCGAGGCGATGAAACTCGACATGAGGCCTTTGGCCCGCGGACTCGAGCGGAGCATGGGTCAGACGGTGCTGGCGTGGGGCCTCGGCGTTTCCGGGACCATCGTCGTCCTCTGCGTCATCTATTTCGTGGCGCGCGCGGTGCAGCTGGCCACGGGCGAGGCCGCACCCTGGATCCTCGGGTTCCTGCTGGCCGCGCTCTACGTCTGGTCGATCCGGGTCGCCGCGCGCTGCCCGGACCTGCCGCCCGACATCGATGTGAACAACCCGAAACTTCCTGCCACCTGGCCCACGGTCAAGGCGGGCCTCCATTTCATGATTCCGATCGGCGTCCTGATCTGGTGCCTCATGATCGAAGAGCTTTCACCGGCGCTGTCGGCATTCTGGGCCGTGGTGGTGCTGATGGGCCTCATGCTCACGCAGGAAGCGCTGATCGACTTCTTCCGCGGCAGGAATAACGAGGTTCCCCCCGCGCTGCGCCGCGGCGCCTGGCAGGTGGTCGAAGGGCTCAACGATGGCGCGCGCAACATGATCGGCATCGCGATCGCCACCGGCACCGCCGGCATCATCGTGGGCGGCATCACGCTGACGGGCCTCGGTTTGCGCATGACCGAGTTCGTCGAGTTCGTGTCGATGGGCAACGTGGTGATCATGCTGCTCTTCACCGCGTTCGTGTGCCTCGTGCTCGGCCTGGGCGTGCCCACGACCGCGAACTACATCCTGGTCGCCACCCTGATGGCGCCGGTGATCGTGGAGCTCGGCGCGCAGTCGGGGTTGGTGATCCCCCTCATCGCCGTCCACCTCTTCGTCTTCTACTACGGGATCATGGGCGACATCACGCCGCCGGTGGGGCTGGCGAGCTTTGCGGCCGCGGCGATCTCCGGCGAGGATGCCATCAAGACGGGAATCCAGGGATCGCTTTATGCGCTACGCACGGTCGTGCTTCCCTTCGTGTGGATCTTCAACCCCCAGCTGCTCCTGATCGACGTCCACGGCTGGTTCGAGCTGGTCCTAGTAGTGGTCGCGGCCACGATCGCATCGCTGGTCTTCGCGGCCGCTACACTCGGCTGGTTCCAGACCAAGAGCCGGTGGTGGGAAACGCTGTTGCTGCTGGTGGCCGTATTCATGCTGTTCCGGCCCAACGCCTTCATGGATCACATCTACCCGCCCTGGCAGGACAATCCCGGCAAGCAGGTGTTCGAGGTGGCGAAGCAGGTGAAGGAAGGAGAGAACCT
>JBBQBW010000026.1:0-11445 GCA_038318025.1 Burkholderiales bacterium
GGCGCGGCGGTGCTGTGCGAGGCGCCGGTCGCGGGCCTCGCCTGCGGCACGTGCCCCTCGTGCCACTGGTTATCCCAGGGCAACCATCCGGATTTCCGCGAGATAGTGCCCGAGGCGTCCGCCGAGGAGGGCGAGGAAGCGGAGGCCGACACCAAGGAAAAGGCGAAGAGCGTCTTCATCAAGATCGACCAGGTGCGGGCGGTGGCGAATTTCCTCACGCTCTCGACCCATCGCGCCGGGTTCCGGGTGCTCCTGCTGCACCCGGCGGAGTCGTTGCATCCGAACGCCGCCAACGCGCTCCTCAAGTCCCTCGAGGAGCCCGCGCCCGCCACGCTGATCGTGCTGGTGAGCGACCAGCCGGCGCGGCTGCTCGCCACCATCCGCAGCCGCTGCCGCACGCTGGCGCTGCCGACGCCTTCCCGGGAAGCCGCGCTCGCGTGGCTGGAAACGCAGGACTTGGCCAGCGCGCCCGATGCCCTCGCGGCCGCCGGCGGCGCGCCGCTCCTCGCCGTCCGGCTCGCCCAGCCCGAGGAGGCCGAGTTCCGCCGCCGGCTGGTCGCCGAGCTCTCGCGGCCTTCCGGCGTCGATACGCTGGGATACGCGGGCAGCGTGGATCGCGCCAGCGTGGAGCGCTTCCTGCGCGGCATGCAGACCTGGGTGCACGACCTCGTCCGGGCACGGCTGGCGGGCGACGTGCGCCACCACCTCGCCGAGGCTGCGATCCTCAAGGCCCACGCTCGGGCGGCCGATGTCGACGCGTTGCTCGACCTCGACCGCGAGCTCGCCGCGGCGCGCCGCCTCGCCTCCCATCCGCTCAACCCGCGCCTTCTGGCCGAGCACCTGCTCATGGCATACAATCGCGCCATCAAGCCATGAACGATGCCGTCGCCGAAGTCGCCAACCGGCCGGGGGTCTTCAACCTCGTGATCCGGTCCAAGGCGGCACTCTATGCCGCGTGGATTCCGCTGCTGAAGGGCGGCGGAATATTCCTGCCGAGCAACCGCAGCCACAATCTCGGCGACGAGGTGCTGATCCTGTTGTCGCTCCTCGACGAGCCCAACAAGACCCCGTTGCAGGGCACCGTGGCCTGGATCAACCCCGCGCACGCCGCCGGCAACCGGCCCCAGGGGATCGGCGTCCAACTCCAGGATAGCGAGGCGGGGCGGGAGCTGCGCAAAAGGGTCGAAGGCCTGCTTGCAGGCGCCCTGCAATCCTCGCGGCCCACGCACACGATCTGACCCCAAGCCGTGCCAGCCCGGGTTCGCGGCAAGTGCCGCTCACCCGGCTCTGGATCTACCGCGACAGCGGTTACTGCAGCTGACTGTACCGGCCGCGGGCACCCACCTCGTAGGTCGCCGACAGCACGCGGTTGGTGCGCTCGTTCAGCACGCACTCGTAGCTGATCGGGCGGGACTCCACGCGATTTCTCGCCCACGCCTCACCGCGAACGCGCTCGCGGTTGCCGCCCATGTCCTCGCGCGCCGGCACGGTGGCGAACTCGAGGTAGGCATCGCCTTCCCGGTTGCGGGTCAGGAACTCGCCGCGCACGCGATCCTGGCAGGCGCGCGTTTCGTCGAAGTACGGGTACGGGTCGCCCGAGGCGAGCGGTGCAACCCGGGCCTCGGGATTGCGCCATGCCATTATCAGCTCGTAGGTTTCGCCGCCATTCTGCGGATCGTCGATGGTCACGGCGCCGGTGAAGTTGTTGCGCCGCGCCGGCTGCTCGATGTCGAATACGGAGCCGCGGCCACGCTCCACGGCGACCTTGAAATCGTCGACGCGTGCGAACGGCAGCGGCTGGTTGCAGACGCTGCCCTGGTCGTAGCTGCGCCGGCCGCTTTGCGTCTTCACGATGATCTGGTCGCCGCGCATCTGGATGCGCGCCTTGTCGTCGACGAAGATGCGAAGCCTGCAGGCGCCGTCGGCGACGCCGAGGTTCCATTCCGGAGCGCGGCCGACGCGCAACGAGAAGTCGTCCACGTACCGTGCCTGGGCCGCGGCGGTGGTCGCGCCGGCGGCGGCGAGGGCGCCCACGACGAGCGCGTTGATCAGCCTGCGTTGGGTGTTCATGTCGAATGCCTCCCTTTTCCACGATGCGTTTTCCACTATCGCGGCCTCGCGGACGCCTTTCAACTCCTCGGTTCCGGTTCGCTTGACAGAGCATTCCTACCGCGGCCGGTAAAATGGCGCCATGCTCGTCGATTCGCACTGCCACCTCGATTTTCCCGAGCTCCGGGCCGACCTGCCCGGGGTCCTGTCGCGAATGAGCGACAACGGCGTCACGCACGCCCTCACCATCAGCACCACGCTCGAGACCTTTCCCGCGGTGCGGGAGGTGGCGCGCTCGCGGCCCAACCTGTGGTGCTCCGCCGGGGTGCATCCCGACGAGCGCCGTGACGGCCGCGAGGTCACCTTCGAGGAACTGGTGGCGATGGCCGACGATCCGAAGGTGATCGCGATCGGCGAGACCGGACTCGACTACTTTCGCGTCGAGGGCGACACCGAGTGGCAGCGCGAGCGCTTCCGCGTGCACATCCGCGCCGCGCGGGAGACCGGCAAGCCGCTGGTGATCCACACCCGCTCCGCCGCCGAGGACACGCTGCGCCTGATGCGCGAGGAGGGCGCGGCCGAGGTGGGGGGCGTCATGCATTGCTTCACCGAGACCTGGGAGGTCGCCGAGCGGGCGATGGAGATGGGCTTCCACATCTCGCTCTCCGGCATCGTCACGTTCAAGAACGCCGTAGCGCTGAAGGAAGTTGCGCGGCGCCTGCCCGCCGGGAGGATGCTGGTGGAGACGGATTCGCCGTACCTCGCGCCCGTGCCCCACCGGGGAAAGTCCAACCAGCCCGCCTTCGTGCGCCACGTGGCCGAGGAGGTGGCGCGCCTGCGCGAGACCGACTTCGCCTCGGTCGCCCGCGCCACCACCGAGAACTTCTTCGGCCTGTTCCGGCACGCCGTTCCCGGCGGCGCGGCATGAAGCCTTCGCGCGTGCTGGTCTACTGCCGTCCCGGCTTCGAGCGCGAGTGCGCCCAGGAGCTTTCATCCATCGCCTTGGAAATGGGCGTCGAGGGCTTCGTGAAGGCACGGCCCGACAGCGGCTTCGCGCTGTTCCAGCCGCACCAGGACGACATGGGGGTGGAGCTGGGCAAGCACCTCTCCCTCGACCACCTGGTCTTCCCCCGCCAGCTGCTGCGCGTGGGGGAGCTGATCGCGGACCTGCCCGAGGCCGACCGCGTGACGCCGATCGTCACCGCGGCGCGCGCCCTCGGCAAGTCGTTCGCCGGGCTGCAGGTCGAGATGCCCGACACCAACGAGGGCAAGGCGCTGGCGACCCTCACCCGGCCGCTCACGCCGCACCTCGAGCGCGCCCTGAAGAAGGCCGGGGTGGACATCAACGACGCCGATGCGGCGGAGAGCCTGCACGTGTTCTTCGTCGGCGGGCGCGCCTGCCACGTGGGCGTGTCCACCGTGGGCAACTCGTCGGCCTGGCCGATGGGCATCCCACGGCTGCACATGCCGCGCGGCTCGCCGTCGCGCTCGACGGTGAAGCTCTCCGAGGCGTTGCTCGAGTTCTTCGAGCCCCGCGACCTGGAGAAGCGCATGGCCCCCGGCAGCACCGCGGTGGACCTGGGCGCTTCTCCTGGGGGCTGGACCTGGCTGCTGGTGCAACGCGGCATGATGGTGACCGCCGTCGACAACGGCGCCATCGACGCGGCGCTGCTCGATTCGGGGCAGGTGAAGCACCGCCGCACCGACGGCTTCCACTACACGCCGCCCGAGCCCGTCGACTGGATGGTCTGCGACATGGTGGAGAGCCCGTCGCGCATCGCGACCCTGGTGGCCAAGTGGGTCGAGAAGGGCTGGTGCCGCGAATCGATCTTCAACCTCAAGCTGCCGATGAAGAAGCGCTGGGAGGAGCTGGAGCGCTGCCGCGGCATCATCGACGAGGCGCTGGGCGGGGGCGGCTACTACCTGCGCTTGAAGCACCTGTACCACGACCGCGAGGAAGTGACGGCGTACCTGGCGCGGCGCACGCGCCAGGTGGACAACCCTGGAGGCGGATGAGAATGGCGGCGAGGATCGTGATCAGCGAGTTCATGGACCAGCCCGCGGTGGACCGGCTGGCCGCAGCGTTCGAGGTGGACTACCGCCCCAAGCTGGTGGATGACCCGGCGGCGCTGGCGAAGGCGCTGGCAAGCGCGCGCGCCTGGATCGTGCGCAACCGCACCCAGGTGCGCGGCGAGCTCCTCGCGGCCGCTGTCGAGCTCGCGGTGGTGGGTCGCCTCGGCGTGGGGCTCGACAACATCGACGTGCCGGCCTGCGAGGGCCGCAACATCCAGGTGATTGCGGCCACCGGCGCCAACGCCGAATCCGTCGCCGAGTACGTCGTGACCGTGGCGCTCGTGCTGCTGCGCGGCAGCTATTTCGCCACCAGGGCGGTGGAGGCGGGCACCTGGCCGCGGCAGATGCTCTCCAAGGGGCGCGAGGGCGCGGGCAAGGTGGTGGGGCTGGTGGGCTTCGGCAGCATCGGCCAGCTCACGGCGCGCAAGGCCGCGGCCCTCGGCATGCGCGTGGTGGGCCACGACCCGCTGGTGCCGGCGGACTCGCCCGCCTGGAAACAGAATAATACGCAGCAGCTCACGCTTGAAGCGCTGCTGGCGCAGAGTGACGTGGTGTCGCTGCACCTGCCGCTCACACCGCAGACCAAGGGACTTCTCGACCGGCGGCGCCTGGAGATGATGAAGCGCGACGCGATCCTGGTGAACACCGCGCGCGGCGGCATCGTCGACGAGGCGTCGGTGGCGGCGATGCTGCGGGAAGGCAAGCTCGGCGGCGCCGCGCTGGACGTGTTCGATGAGGAGCCGCTCGCAGCGGGCTCGCCGCTGGCGGGGGCGCCCTACCTGATCCTCACTCCGCACATCGCGGGCGTGACCCACGAGGCCAACGAGCGCGTGAGCGCGCTCATCGCCGAGCGCGTCGCGCGGGCGCTGAAAGGGCTTTGAATCGGGCTTTGCGCCCGGGCCCAGGCCGGGGAAAGCCTCGAGCCAGGCGATACGAACCTGCGAAGGTCGGGACGGGATAGTCAATCGGTCGGTGATCCTGCGGGCGACACTCACCGCTTTCTCGAGTCTTTTCCCAAGGCCTGTCCCGAGCTTCCTGCGTCCATGTCGACCATCACCAATTAATAATTGGAGTGGCGCTGCGCTACCCCACGAAACTGTAGTGCACGGCGCTGCGCTACCCCTCAGCAGATGTCGATGCCCGCTTTGGCTCCCTCTCCCTTGGGAGAGGGCTGGGGAGAGGGTGGCTTTGCCCCCGGGCCCAGGCCGGGGAAAGCCTCGAGCCAGGCGATGCGAACCTGCAATGGTTGGGATGAGATAGCCATTCGGACGGTGATCCCGCGGGCGACACTCAGCGCCTTCTAGGCTTTCCCCAAGGCCTGTCCCGAGCTTCCTCCGTCCATGACGACCATCACCACTTACAGTAACTGATTGATCCGCCGCGTGCCGTCCGTTTGGCGCACGAAATACAGTAATGCTTTGCACCATCACAGCACGCTTAGCTACCTGATCCCACTCGCCGCTGGTAAGTAGCGGCCGGCTCGATCAACGATCGCGGCCCCTGCCCGGGCGAAAAACGCTTAGCGCGTGCTCGTGGCTAGTAGCGAAAAACCTGGATCAGATTGTTGTAGGAATCGGTCCACAGCCGCCAACCCGGTTGCGGCGCCACGGGCTCGGTGGCCTCGACGATCGCCTGCTTCAGGATGAACGGCTTGTGCCGCGTGAGGATCACCCAGTCGCTGGTGGTGCCGCCATTCTCCCCGGTCTCATGCAGGTAGGCGTACTCCAGGCCGTGTTTCTCGGCGATGGCGAGCAGCACCGGCTTCAGGTCCAGGAAGCGGTTGGAGACGTGGAATGCGATGACCCCCTCGGGCGTCATGTGCCGCAGGTACTCGCCCACCGCCTCCATCGTGATGAGGTGCACCGGGATCGAATCGCCCGAGAAGGCGTCGATCGCCAGCACGTCGTAGGCCTGGGGCGCCTCGCGCTCCAGCGACAGCCGCGCGTCTCCCAGCACCACCTCCACCTTGCCGGCGCTGTCCTTCAGGTACGAGAAGTACTCGTACGCGACCCGCGCCACCGCCGGGTTGATGTCGTAGAAGCGGTAGGTGTCGTCGCCGTCGGCGTAGACCGCGAGCGAGCCCGCGCCCAGCCCGATCACGCCCACCCGGATCGGTTTTCCCTCGAAGGCGAGGAGGGTGCGACCGATGCCCGAAGTGGTCTTGTAGTAGGTGGTCGCGGAGCGGCGGTACTTCTCGTTCAGCCACTGCTCGCCGTGGAGGATCGAGCCGTGGACGAGGGAGCGGTACCGGGTCTCCTTCTCGTCGATGCGCGACTGGTTCTCCTTCACCCGCAGCACGCCGTAGTAGTTGCGCTCGATGTAGATCGTGTCCTCGAGGAAATAGTGCACGCGCCAGGCGAAGGCGCCGGCGGTGAACGCGATCACCACCACCAGCATGGCGAGGATCGGCATCGGCCGGTGCAGGTTCAGGAGGAAGGCGAGGATGGCGAGCGCCACCAGCGTGATCTCCAGCTCGAGGTAGCCGGGCAGCGTGATCGGGGCGACGATCCCCACCAGCACCCCGCCCAGCACGCCGCCCACCGACACCACCAGGTAGAAGAGCGTGAGGTGGCGCGGGCCGGGGCGCCGCTCGGCCAGCTCCCCGTGGCAGAACATGCAGACGAAGAAGAGCCCGATGGTGAACACCATGATCTGCCACAGGAACTCGAACTGCAGGCTCTTGTCGGCGAGGAACCATGCCATCACGCACAGGATCCACACCAGGCTGCCGAGGTAGAGGTCGCGGCGGTACCAGCGCTCGCTCTCGAAGCACAGGATGAAGGTGAGGAGATAGACCGCGAGCGGGATCACCCACAGGAGCGGAATCGAGGAGACGTTCTGCGTTAGGTGGTTGGTGACGCCGAGGAGGGTCACCGACCCCAGGGTCGAGAGCGAGAGCCAGAGCGCGATGGACCGGGCGCCGGGGCGCAGCTCCTGCGCGGTGGCGGCGATCTGCCCGCCCTCCACCGTGAGCGGCGGCAGCGTGCGGCACAACCAGGCGAGCGTCCCGCAGGCGAGCGTGAAGAGCGCGTAGCCCACCGACCAGTACAGCGACTGCTCGGGGCTGCCGAACCAGGGCTCGAACAGGAACGGATAACCGAGAAGCGCCAGCATCGAGGCCAGGTTAGAAAGCGCGAACAGGCGATAGGGGCTGGAGCCGGGGAATGCCCGCGCGAACCACGACTGCACCAGCGGGCTCGTGGAGGAGAGCAGGAAATAGGGCAGGCCCACGGTGGCGAACAGGAGCGCCAGGATCGGCCACACCGGGTTTGCGCCGCCGTCGGGCTTCCACGAGGCTCCCGGCACGATCGGCAGGAATGCGAGGCTCGCCACGAGGAGGGCGATGTGGATCAGCGCCTGCTGCTTGCCGGGCCACGCAGTGAGCCAGTGGGCGTAGGCGTATCCCAGCAGCAGCACGAACTGGAAGAACACGATGCAGAGGGTCCACACGATCGCCGCTCCACCGAACCACGGGAGGATCTGCTTGGCGAGGATGGGCTGGACCAGGAACAGCAGGAAAGCGGACAGGAAGATCGTCGCGGCGTGCAGCGGCATTTGCTTCGGCGGGGCGGTGGCGGCGGGTTGCGCGGATGTTAGCACGCGACCCGGGAGCCCCCGGGAGCGTTGGTACAATCGGCGTGACGATGCTTTCGCGCTATGCCCGCTTCGCCCAGGCCCTCGAGCTCACCCTGTACGTGGTCGCGGGCACCTGGCTGTCCCTGCGCCACGATTGGCCCGCGTGGGCTGTCGTCGTCGCCGCGATCGCGTGCGTGCTGCTGTTCCGCCTCGGCATCGTGGCGACCTCCGTGGCCCTCGGCTTGCGTTATCGCTCCCCCCGCACCGCGGACGACGCCCTCGATTTCGCCGGGCTCGTCCGCTACTTCGCCTCCGAATACCGGGCCTGGCTCGAGTTCAACCTTTGCGCGACGCCGTGGGATGCATGGTGGCTGCGGCCCGACTCCGAGCTCGCGGCCACGGAGTCGATGCCGGTCATGTTCGTCCACGGCTACTTCTCCAACCGCGGCTGCTTCCGACCCCTGGTCCGTGCGATCGAGGCCAGGGTGGCGGGGCCCGTGGTCGCTCCCAATTTCCGCACCTGGTTCGCTTCCATCGAGGCCTTCGAGGAGGAGATCCACGCCGCCATCGAACGCGTCGTGGCAGCCACCGGTCAGCCGCGCGTCTTCGTGGTCGCCCACAGCATGGGGGGGCTGGGGATGCGCACCTACTTCGTGCGCCGGGGGGCGCGGCGAGTGGCGGGGATGGTCACCATCGCCTGTCCCCACCACGGCACGGCGCTGGCGCGCCTGGGCAGCGGCGAGAATGCGCGCCAGATGCGGCAGGGGAGCGTGTTCCTCTCGGAGCTCGCGCGGATCGAGGAGACGTCGATCCGGCCCCCGATCGTCTCGATCTACTCCCGCCACGACAACCTGGTGTCGCCGCAGGAGAGCGCGCGGTTGCCGGGAGCGCGCAACGTGGTGCTGAAGGGCTACGGCCACCTGGGGCTGCTGGCGGCACCGGAGGTGCCGGTCGTGGTCGAGGCAGCGATGCGCGAGGCGGGCGTGGCCTTCCGCACCTAGAGAAGCTTCAGCACCTCTTCGGCGTGGTTCGCCACGTCGGGCTTGTCGATCACGTGGGCAACCTTCCCCTTCTCATCGATGATGAAAGTCACGCGGTCGGCCATGCCCGCCGCCGCCTTCAGCTTCGACATGAGCCCGCCGCCGCCGAGGGTGCCGTAGGCGCGGCCCACGGCCCCGTCCTTGTCCGCGAGCAGCGGGAAGTTGAGCTTGTACTTGCGGGTGAATTTCTCATGGGACGCCTCGTCCTGGGTCGAGACGCCCAGCACCGCCGCGCCCTTCGAGGCGAGGTCCGCGCTGTGGTCGCGCAGTGAGCACGCCTGCCTGGTGCAGCCGGGGGTATCGTCCATGGGGTAGAAGTACATCACCAGCTTCTTGCCGCGGTAACCCGCGAGCGAGACTTTCGTGCCGTTGGTAGTGGTGCCCTCGAATGCCGGGGCGGGGTCGCCGGGTTTGGGTCGCATTTGATTCCTCAGTGGGCGAACAAGGCTACCAGTGGATGCCCTGCGTAACCTGCGCGAACGCCATCTGCTCCGGCGTGAGCTCCACTTCCTTCGCCGCCTCGCCCTTCTTGCCCTTGGCGGCACCCGAATCCGGGAACATCCGGAAGGCGGTGTTGAGCAGGATCTGGGTCGCCTTCGGCGCCACCGCGTGGAGGATCTCGCCGAAGATGCCCAGGCGAGTCGCGATGCGCACCGGCTTGTAGACGATCGCCTCGACCACCAGGTCGGCGGCCTGCTCGGGGGTGAGAGTCGGCACGTGGTTGTAGAGCTTGGTGGGCGCGATCATCGGCGTCTTCACCAGCGGCATGTTGATGGTGGTGAAGCTCACGTTGTTGTCGCTGAACTCGCTCGCCGCGCAATCGCTGAAGGCGTCGAGCGCCGCCTTCGAGGCCACGTAGGCGGAAAAGCGCGGCGCGCGGGTGAGCACGCCGATCGACGAGATGTTGATGATGTGCCCGCCGCCCTGGGCCACCATCGCCGGCATGAAGCCCATGATGAGGCGCAGGCTGCCGAAGTAGTTGAGCTGCATGGTGCGCTCGAAGTCGTGGAATCGGTCGTAGGACGAGGCGATGCCGCGCCGGATCGAGCGCCCCGCGTTGTTCACCAGGTAGTCGCAGCGGCCGTGTTTCTTCAGCACTTGCGCCACCAGCTTGTCGCAGCTGGCGAGGTCGGCCAGGTCGCAGGAGACGAACTCGGCCTTCGCCCCCATCTCCTTCAGCCGCGCCATCACCGGTACTGCCTTCTCGGGGTCGCGGGCCACGACGACCACGTACGCGCCCGCTTCACCCAGCTTGTACGCCGTGGCTTCCCCGATGCCGGAGGTGCCGCCGGTCACCACCACGACCTTTTCGTGCACCTTGCCGGAGAGCGAGCGGTCGATGAAGAGGTCGGGGTCGAGGTTGCGCTCCCAGTAATCCCACAGGCGCCAGGCGTAGTCGTCGAGGTGGGGCACGCAGATGCCCGAACCCTTCAGGGCCTTGTCGGCCTCGCGGTTGTCGAAGCGGGTCGGGTAATTGACGAAGGTGAACATGTCCTTCGGGATGCCGAGGTCCGAGAGCACCTGCTTCTGGATGCGGCGCATCGGGGCGAGGCCCATCACCGAGTCGAGCACGAACGACGGGATGAAGCTGAACATCTTGGCGTTCACCCGCATCGTCATCTGAGGGGCGTGGGCCGCCTTGGCGAAGAGGTTCAGGATCTCTCCGATCCGCCGCGGCTCGGGGTCGGTCAAATGGAAGCAGCCGCCGTCCAGGCCCTTCTTGTGCGCGATGTGGTCCATGGCGTCGACCACGTAATCCACCGGCACGATGTTGATGCGCCCGCCCTCGATCCCGACCGTGGGCATCCACGGAGGAAGCGCATTGCGCATCTTCTGGATCAGCTTGAAGAAGTAGTAGGGCCCGTCGATCTTGTCGATCTCGCCGGTCTTCGAGTGGCCGACCACGATCGCCGGGCGGTAGATGCGCCAGGGCACTTTGCACGCGTCGCGCACGATGCCCTCGGAGTCGTGCTTGGTGCGGAAGTAGGGGTGGTCGAGTTCCTCGGCCTCGTCGAACATGTCCTCCCGGAACACGCCGTCGTAGAGCCCGGCCGCGGCGATCGAGCTCACGTGGTGGAAGCAGCCGGCCTTGATCGCCATGGCGGCCTCGACCGCGTTGCGGGTGCCGTCGATGTTGGCCGACTCCTGGCTCGCGGCATCGGCGGAAAGGTCGTAGATGGCGGCGAGGTGGAAGAAGTGCTTCACCTTGCCCTTCAGCTTCGTCAGGTCCGCGGCGGCGAGGCCGAGCTTCGGCTTGGCGAGGTCGCCTACCACGGCGACCACGCGCTTCTGCGCTGCCCCCCAGCGCGGCCGCAGCGCGTCCAGCTTCTTCACCGAGGACTTGCGCACCAGAACGTGGATGTCGCCCTCGCGCTCGAGCAGCCGGTCGATCAGGAAACGCCCGATGAATCCGGTCGCGCCGGTGACGAAGTAGGCCATGGATCTCTCCTCCACTAGGGTCTTGGTATTTTCCGGCGAATGATACACGGCGCCCCATCGGGAGCCGCCCGCACTTTTAGGGTGAATGCTCTAATTTTCCTCCCTATCCTGAGAACGTACCGCCCCGACTTTGACGACCCCAAAGGAAAAGCACATGGCCAGGACCCGCCGCACCACCCGCAAGACCGCCGCCCGCAAGCCCGTCGCGGCCGGTTCGATCAAGACCCTCCAGGCGAAGGCGCGCCGCGCGATCGCTTCCGGAGTCACC
>JBBQBW010000027.1:0-11131 GCA_038318025.1 Burkholderiales bacterium
CGGCCCCCCCGGCGCTTGCGAGGTACCGAGGTTGAGCCAGGGAAAGCCGGTGAAGAGCCACCCGCGCAACCACTCCATCGCCACGACGGCTGCGACACCCAGCCACATGCGCCGGGCACCGCCCGCGGGTGCCGCTCGCACGCAGGTCCAGCCCGCCGCGGCGAAGAAGAGCGCCAGGTAGGCGCAGAAGAGGAACGTCGCGAGCGCCGCCAACGCCGCGGGCATCGCGCCGAACACGTGCAGGCTCACGTAGACCCACGAGACCCCGGCGAGGAAATAGCCCAGGCCGAACGCGAACCCCGACAGCGCCGCCTGCAGCGGCGAGCCGCTGCGCTGCCACGCGTAGAGCAGGAGCGCGATGGCGGCGACCGGGGCCTGCCAGAAATAGAACGGGGCGAAGCCGAACACGGCCAGCGCCCCGGCGGCGAGCGGCAGGAGGAGCCCCACCACCACCGCGCCGGCCGCCCCCGGCCTCCCGAGCGGCGGCGGCGCAACCCCCGCCGTCACTCTGACTCCTTCGCCTTGGGCTTCTCCACCAGCAGCGAGTGGACCTTGCGGCTATCGGCGCGCAGCACCTGGAAGTTGAAGCCCTCGACGTCGATGGTGTCGCCGCGTTTGGGCAGGCGCCCGAAGCGGCCCACCACCAGGCCGCCCACGGTGTCGTAGTCGTCGTCCGGGAAGCGGGTCCCGAAATGGTTGTTGAAGTCGCCGATCTCGGTTCCCGCCTTCACCCGGTAGCGGCCGCTGCGGTCGACCAGGATGTTGTCCTCGGTCTCGTCGAAGTCATACTCGTCCTCGATGTCACCCACGATCTGCTCGATCACGTCCTCGATCGTCACCAGGCCCGACACCCCGCCGTACTCGTCCACCACGATCGCGATGTGGTTGCGGTTGGCGCGGAACTCCTTCAGCAGCACGTTGAGGCGCTTGGCCTCGGGAACGAAGACCGCGGGGCGCAGCATCTCGCGCACGTTGAACTCGCTCTCGGCGTAGAACCGCAGCAGGTCCTTGGCGAGCAGGATCCCGATCACGTTGTCGCGGTTGTCCTCGAACACCGGGAAGCGCGAGTGCGCGGTTTCGATCACGAACGGGATGAACTTCTCCGGACTCTCGGCCACGTCGATCATGTCGGTCTGCGAGCGCGAGACCATCACGTCGCGCACCTGGGTCTCCGAGACCTGCAGCACCCCCTCGATCATCGACAGCGCCTCGGCATCGAGGAGCCGGCGCTCGAAGGCGGAATGCAGCAGCTCGATCAGCTGCTCGCGGTCCTCGGGCTCCCTCAGCAACAGGGAGGAAAGGCGCTCGAGCAGGCTCGGCTTGGCGGGGTCGTTCATCCAGGGAAGGGGTGGGGCGGGGGGATTACTGTAGCAAGGCGGGGGAATACCTGCACGCAGCCTACGCTACCGCCGCGTACGGATCCGGATATCCGAGGGCCGCGAGGATGCGCCGCTCGCGCCGCTCCATGGCCTCGGCCTCGCGTTCCTCGCCGTGGTCCAGGCCCTGGAGGTGCAGCAGGCCGTGGACCACCAAGTGCGCGTAATGCGCCTCGACGGCCTTGCCCTGCTGCCGCGCCTCGCGCGCCACCACCGGGGCGCACAGCACGATGTCCCCCTCGAGGGGACGCTCGGCGTAGGCGAACGTGAGCACGTTGGTCGCGTAGTCGCGGCCGCGGAACTCGCGGTTGAGGCGCTGTCCTTCGGCCTCGGCCACGAAGCGCAGCGTCACCTTGGCGCCGCGTTTCAGTGCCGCGCGCGCCCAGGCGCGAAGCCGCCGGTCGGAAGGAATGTGCGCCGCGCGCGAGGCGCGCTGGACTGAGATCTCCGGGGCAGCACTCACACCGGGCGTGGCGGCGAGCGGCGCTCGTAGGCGTCGACGATCAACTGCACCAGCGGGTGGCGCACCACGTCCTCGCTCTGGAACTCGGTGATCGCGATGCCGCGCACGCCGTCGAGCACGTTGCGCGCATCGACGAGGCCCGAAGGCTGCCCCTTGGCGAGGTCGATCTGGGTCACGTCCCCGGTGATCACCGCCTTCGAGCCGAAGCCCATGCGCGTCAGGAACATCTTCATCTGCTCGGGCGTGGTGTTCTGCGCCTCGTCGAGGATGATGAACGCGTGGTTCAAGGTGCGCCCGCGCATGAACGCGAGCGGGGCGATCTCGATGGCGCCGCGCTCGAAGGCGCGGTTCACCTTGTCGTAGCCCATCAGGTCGTAGAGGGCATCGTAGAGCGGGCGCAGGTAGGGATCCACCTTCTGCGCCAGGTCCCCGGGCAGGAAGCCCAGCTTCTCCCCCGCCTCGACCGCGGGGCGCGTGAGGATGATGCGCTTCACCGCGTCGCGCTCGAGGGCATCCACCGCCGCCGCGACCGCGAGAAAGGTCTTGCCGGTGCCGGCGGGCCCGAGGCAGAAGGTGATGTCGGTGGAGCGCATCTGCTGCAGGTACTGCCCCTGCCGCGCGGTACGCGCGGTGAGCTCGCTGCGGCGCGGCAACAGCAGCGCCGGGGAGTCCGTTTCGGCTCCGGTGCGCTCGTGGGCGATCTCCACCAGCCCCAGCTGGATGTCCTCCACCGACAGCTCGCGGCGCGCCTCGTCGTAGAAGCGGCGCAGCGCCCGCACCGCCTGCGCCGACTTGTCGCGCGTCCCGCTCACCTGGAACTTCTCGCCACGCCGCGCGATGGTGACGTCGAGCGCGGTCTCGATCTGGCGCAGGTTCGCCTCGAGGGGGCCGCACAGGGTCGCGAGCCGTGTGTTGTCCACCGGCTTGAACGCCACTTCCTCCGGCGCTTCGCGTCGACGCGTGACCATGTTCAGCCGACCCGCTGCATCGGCGCCTTGAGCGCTTCTTCCAGGGTGTTCAGGCTGTCGGCCACATGGGCGCGCGCTTCCTTGGACAATCCCTTGCGCGCCTGGACCGTGCGCAGCTGCGCGATCAGCTCGCGGGCGTTCTCGCGCTGCAGCGCGCGGGCGTCCGCCGGCATGTTGCCGCCGCGGGTGAGCGTGAAGGTGACGCGCTTCACGTGCTCGCGCTGGAGGTTGCGGCGCATGAGGCCGATGTCGCCCGTCCCCTTGAGGTCGCTCCAGATCGACGCCTGCAAGGCGTCATAGAGGTCCGACAGCGAGAGCGTCTTCTTGGTGTCGGCCATCTTGAGGCTCGAGTCGAGCATGCGCGACGCCGTGGACTCGCTCATCAGGCGGTCGAGCACCGTGGTCTGCACGCCGAGCACGCGGGATGCGAGTGTAAAGCTGGCGCTCGAGCCCACGCCCGACTCGAACGGATCGGCGGCGAGGCGCGTCAGGAACTCCGGCTTGAACTTGAAGCTGTCGGCCTGGAAGAGGCCGTCGGTCACGAGCTTCAACGCCTCGCGCTGGCGTTCCGGGGCGATCGGGGTGAAGCTCGCGCGCGCGCTGCCGGCATGGTCGCGCACGTAGACCACACCGCCCACGTACTTGGAAGCGACCTGAGCGGCGAGCGAGTACTGGTTGAAGCCCGCCACCACGTTGCGGTACAGCACGTCGCGGCCCTCGTCGGGCGGCAGCTGCCGTCCCTGCCAGCGCTCCCACAGCTCGCGGGAGAGCGCCATGCGGCGCTTGGCGAATCCCAGCGGATCGCTGCCCAGGTCGCGAGTGTTCACCTCGGGGTCGGCCGCCTCGAGGCCGGCGCCGGTCTCCTCGTCGGTCGCGTAGGCGAGGTACGGCTCGGTGTTGCGCGCCGCGATGCGCGCGAGCTCCTTGTGCTCCTCGGCGGCGGGGATCACCTTGTACGCATACTCGATGGCCCAGTAGTCGTAGGGGCCGAGCGTGCTCATCACGTACTCGCCCTGCTTCTCGTTCGAAAGGGCGATGTTCCAGGCGTTGTAGTCCATCACCGAGCCGCCGAGGCCGTTCTTGCGCGTGAACTCGGCGTCGGCGAGCTGCGCCTCGGTGTAGATCGTGGAAGCGCGGAAGTTGTGGCGCAGCCCGAGGGTGTGGCCCACCTCGTGGGTGATCACGTCCTTCAAGGTCGCCTTCACGATGGCCTCGGCGTCGGGGCCGGTGGGATCGAGGTCCCCACGCGCCTCCAGCAGGCCGCTCGCGAACGACGCCTCCTGGAACGCCTCGTTGCCGTAGGAGCAGAGGCTGAGGTCCTCGCCGTCCTTGTGGGTGTGTGCCGCGGGCATGGGCCGCGGGAATTGCTCGCCCGAAAGGCGGCGCGGCAGGCGCGTCCAGCCCTGGGAGACGCCGATGTCGGCGTCGAGGATCTCGCCGGTGCGCGGATCGATGCGGCGCGGGCCGATGGCGAGCGCGCCGTCGCTGGTGTCGAGGTACCACCGGATCGAGGCGTGGCGCAGGTCGGAGGTGTCGAAGTCCGCGTTTTCGGGCTGCATCTCGACGCGCACCGCATCCTTGAAGCCGATGCGCTCGAACGCCTTGTTCCACTCCAGGACGCCCGCCTTCACGGTCTCGCGGTATTCGACCGGGATGTTGCGGTCCATCCAGAAGGTGATCGCCTGCTTGGGCTCCGAGAGCTCGGCGGCGGGGTCCTTCTTCTCCAGGCGCCAGCGGTTCACGAAGTATTGGCGCGGAAACGGCGACTGGTCGGTGCTGTATTCGTTGTGCCTGGTCACGAAGTGGCCCACGCGCGCGTCGGCACGCCGCGTCTTCATCGGCTCGTCGGGCAGCTTGGCGAGGCTGTAGTGGTAGCCGAGGAACATGCTGCGGGCGTCTTCGAGGGTTTTAGGCAGCGACACCGCGGGCGCGCCGGGGTTGAGCGGCGGCGCGGGGATCTTGGGCATCGCGAAATGCGCGGACATCTCGAAGGTCGCCATGTCGTCGGTGGCGCGCACCTTCGTGAAGTAGGAATTGCGCTGGTCGAAGGAGTACGGAGCGCGGTAGACGGTCTCGAGCTCCGTGGCGGTGCCGGCGATGTCCGCGATGAAGAGCGCGTTGGCCTCCACCAGGATCGACTTCCTTTCCGGGTGCGCCTGGCTCAGGACGGCCGTGGCGCCGAGCAGGCTGTCGGTGAAGCTCTGCTGCGCGGCGAGTGCCAGCGGCGTTCCCGCCTTCGCGGTGTAGCGGCGGTTCTTCGCGATCATCTGCACCAGGCCGCCCACCTTGCGGAACTCGACCACGTAGCCGCGCATCATGAACGGGTAGATGAAGTTCTCTCCCAGGCCGCGGTTGCGGTTGATCGAGAGGTAGAAGGGCTTGTCGAGCTGCTCGGGCGTGAGCTCGAGGTAGACCCGATCGTCCTTCTGGTAGAGCGTGAAGAAGCCCGGCAGCACCTTGGCATCCTTCACGATCGCCTCGAAGGAGCGCGGGCTGGGCGCCTGGGGCTGGGCCTGGGGCGTGCCGGGCAGTGTGGTCGGCAGCTGCATGGTGGGCGTGGCGCTCGGCGTGGCGGCCACGGGCTTGTCGCCCGCGGGCGCGGGGACCGGAACCCGGGGGGAGGTGGGCGGCGCGGGCTGGCTCGGAGTCGACTGCGCCAGCGCGTGGGTGGCGGCGAGAGCGACGATGAATGCGGGAACCAGCTAGCGAACTCGGAATTGCAGTTTCATGAACGCTCCAGTGTTGCGGGCCCCTGGCCCCGGTTTTCCACGGTAACGACGCGGCCGCGAAGGCTGTGCGGGTAGGCGTGGGTGATCTCGAGCTCCACGTAGCGCCCCATGAGGCGATCCGGGCCCGCGAAATTCACCACGCGGTTGTTCTCCGTGCGTCCGGCGAGCTCAGCCGCGTCCTTGCGGGCGCGGCCTTCGACGAGCACGCGCTGGCGGCTTCCCACCATTGCGCGCGAGTACTCCTCCGAGAACTCCTGGAGGCGCGCCTGGAGCCGCTTGAGCCGGCCCAGCTTCACCTCGTAGGGAGTGTCGTCGCGGAGGTTCGCGGCGGGAGTTCCCGGCCGCGGGCTGTAGATGAAGCTGAAAGCGCCGTCGAAACGCACGTCGTCCACCAGCTTCATCGTCTGAAGGAAGTCGCTCTCGGTCTCGCCGGGGAAACCGACGATGAAATCCGAGGTAAGGGAGATGCCCGGGCGCGCAACGCGCAGCCGGCGCACGATGGAGCGATATTCCATCGCGGTGTAATTGCGCTTCATCGCCGCGAGGATCCGGTCGGAGCCCGATTGCACCGGCAGGTGCAGCTGCGAGACCAGCTTCGGCAGCTTCGCGTACGCCTCGATCAGGCGCTGGGTGAATTCCAGCGGGTGGGAGGTGGTGTAGCGGATTCGTTCGATGCCGTCGACGCGTGAGACTTGCGAGAGCAGCAGGGCGAAGTCTGCTGCCTCGCCGTCGGGAAGCGTGCCCACGTAGGCGTTGACGTTCTGGCCGAGGAGGGTGACTTCCACCACCCCATGGGCGGCCAGGTGGCGGATCTCCGCCATCACGTCCACCAGCGGGCGCGAGACCTCCTCGCCGCGCGTGTAAGGCACGACGCAGAAGCTGCAGTATTTGCTGCAACCCTCCATGATCGAGACGAAGGCCGAGGTGTTCTCGACGCGCGCGGGCGGAAGGTGGTCGAACTTCTCGATCTCGGGGAAGGAGATGTCGACCTGCGCCACGCCGGTGGCGCGGCGCTGCTCCATCAACTGGGGCAGGCGATGCAGGGTCTGGGGGCCGAACACGAGGTCAACGAACGGGGCGCGGCGCACGATCTCGGCACCCTCCTGGCTCGCGACACAGCCGCCCACGCCGATCATCACGCCGGGCTTCGACTTGAAGCCCTTCACGCGGCCCAAGTCGGCGAACACCTTCTCCTGCGCCTTCTCGCGCACGGAACAGGTATTGAAGAGGATCAGGTCCGCTTCGGCGGGGTCGGATGTCTTCTCGAACCCTTCCGCGGCGGCGAGCACGTCGGCCATCTTGTCCGAGTCGTACTCGTTCATCTGGCAGCCGAACGTGCGGATGAAGACCTTCTTGGCTTGCGTCATGGGCTCCTGGGTCGCGGAGGTGAATCCGGGCAGGTTTAGCTACGGGGGTGACGGATAAATCCTACAGCAATCGGTTCGCCATGTAGGCCCTCGCGCATTAGAAATGTAGTCCGGGTCCTACCTTTATGGTCCGATAGGCCCATGCCTTCGCTCGCCCGCCATGGTTCCGTGACCCCCTCACCAGGGCGCGGTAGGCCGCGGCCGGAATCCGCGTCTGCCCTGGCCGGGGTGCCCCCCTCCGCACCTATCGGTTTAAAGGGCGCTCTCGGGGCTCCGCGGCGCACGCTCGCGCGCCCTCGTCCATTCGGGGCCACCGGTCGCCGGACCGGCAACGATCACGTCCTTGCCGGACTCTTTCGCCGAATACATCGCGCGATCGCTGGCATCGAGCAGCCCTTCGAAGGACGCTGTGCCGCCAGCCGCGGTGGCAATTCCGATGCTGAGCGAAAGCGGCCATGACTTCGCGCGAAAGAGCGCGCCCACCGCCTCGCGAATCTCCTCGGCGACGAGCCTCGCGGATGTCTCGTTCGAGCCGTTCAGCAAGACGGCGAATTCGTCGCCGCCCAGCCGTGCCGCGAAGTCGGTCTTTCGAACGATCGCTGCCAGGGTGCCTCCCACCTCACGCACCACCTGATCGCCCGTGGCATGGCCGAAGCGATCGTTCACCACCTTGAAGTTGTCGACATCCATGAACAGCAGGCTCGTCGGAGAGCCGTTACGCATGGCGGCCTCCATGTCGTGTTGTCCGCGCTCGAGCAAGGCACGGCGATTGCCGATTCCCGTCAGGGCGTCGGTCCTCGATTGCTCGCCCAGGCGCTCCAGGAGCTTACGGACGCGCGCAAGAAGCCCCACGATCATCAGAAAGACGGCGAATCGCGAAATCGCGTTCACAATGACCGCCCACATGGGGGGTGCGGGTTCGGCGGCGACGGCGGCGATGACCCACGCCGCCGCGCTGATCCCCACGGCGAGGATGCCCGCGGTGAGGCCGAGGTACCAGCCCGCGACGATGCTCGGTAGCAGGAATATCGAGCCATAGTCCAGGTGGGGTCCACTCAGGTAGCACGCTGCAAACCCCACCGCGCAGGTGGCCAGGATCAGGACCCACGCGATGGCGACGGCAGGCCCCCGTGGCCGATACTCCAGCAGGCGCCGAATCAGCGAAATTGGGGTCGCAGGGCGCGTGGCTTCGCGCTGTCCCAGCGCGCCCCGTTGCACTAACCTTGCCCCGCAGGGTCGTCCCGTCCGACCTTGGCCTCGAGCGCGCCGATATAGGCCGCGATGGAGCGCTCGTTGCACTCGATGGCCCCCCCGATTCCGCTCTCCAGGGCGTCCAGCCTTTCCATCAGCTTCTGCACGCCCCCATCCTGTTGTGTGGCTACATTCGCCATGACCGCGTCCAGTTGCGTCTGCAGGGCGTGCAGCCGCGAGGCTTCGGCCTTGTCGGCGAGCACCCGCAGCGCTTCCAGCTCGCGTGAGTGACGCCGGGCATCCGCGAGCGCGATGACCTGCAGATAGGTCGCGAAGGTGAGAAAGAGCGCGCTCAGCAGCGTAATGAAGCCGAGCAGCACCAGCCCGAGCGGAGCATGGATGGTCGCGAACAGGAGGGACAGGCTCGTGGGCGTCATGAACGACGCCCAGTTGAGGGCGACAAAGATTCCCAGTACCGCGAAAACCACCAACAACAGGATCGCGCGTGTGTTCATCCGTGCTCCTAAGGGAGGGGGGCAGCTCTCCGCAAAGAGTATAGTCGCGCCCCGCACTGCATGGCGGGCTCGCCGCTCTGGGGTCCCCTCGCGCGCCAGAACGTCAACAACATCCTCCTCATCAACCCCGATCTCCAGCAAAGCCTGAACACACTGCGTCCGGGAAGCCGACGAGGTGGGTCAGGCGCTCGCCAAGGCCTCCGCGATGCTGCAGGCGACCCAGCATCGGGCGCACCATGACGCGCTCACGGGCGTCGCGAACCGCGCGTTCTTCGACGAAATGGTCGACCATGAGGTGGCCCTCTGTGCGAGGACGGGCGCCCATTTCGCCATCGCGTATGTGGACCTGAACGGGTTCAAGGCGGTGAACGATACCCATGGCCACTCGGCCGGCGACGAGGTCCTGCGCACGGCGGCGGTGCGCCTTAAGTGCCTCATTCGGGAATCCGATTGGGCCGTTCGGTTGGGGGGCGACGAGTTCGCCCTCATCCTGCTCGATACCGCAATGGCCGACGCCCGGGCGATAGGAGCCAAGGTCGCCGCTGGCCTTTCGCTTCCCGTATCCAGTCGACGCGCTTCTCCTCGATATTTCCGCAAGCGTCGGCGTTTACGCCTAGTTGTCATCGTCCTACCGCAAGGTCTATTCGGACCCCCCCATCGCCCGAGGTCCACCGGATTGTGGAATGGGCGCCACGCGGGGGTCAGCCGATCCCGGAATCGCGGTTCGTTTCGGAACGCACGGGAGTCGCGCTCGTCCCACATGCAGGACGGGCGCAACGCCTCGTTTCCAGTTCCCGCCATTTTCCCAAGGAGAACCTCATGAATCGCATCCAGCTCACCCGCAACATCCTCGCCGCCGCCGTCATCGGCGCCATGGGATCCGCGTTCGCGCAAACGAGCGCGACCACGGTCGCGCCACAATCCGCCGAGACAAAGCCGCTGTGCAGCAGCCTGAACCATCCCAACGCCGGCAAGCACGCTGACAAGAGCACCGGCATGGCGAAGGACCGCTCCTCGAGCCCCGTGCACATGGACTGCGTGCCCGACTCCACCGCCTCCGGCGTGAATGGCGGCACGACAGCCTCCGGCACCCCCGGCGCGGCGGGCACCCTGGGCGCATCCGGCACGAATGGCACCTCGGCCACGTCCAACCAGGCGGCCACCACCGGCGTGAACGCCTCGGGCAGCGCCACGGCGAGCCCTTCCGTGACGGGATCCTCCACTGCGCAGGACTCCACGATCTCGGGTTCCTCGACGGACCAGGGCACCTCGTTGAGCGGCTCGAGCTCGACCATCAGCCCGACCCTCGACCTGCGCGGCCGCTCGAGCGTCACCATCGACAGCGCCACCACCACGGGCGACCAGTCGGCGAGCACCTCGGCGACCACGACGACGGGCGACCAGACCTCCGGCCAGACTGCCACCACCACCACCACCGGCGACCAGTCGGCGAGCGGCACCGCGTCGCAATCGACCACTGCCACGGGCACGAGTTCGACCGACAGCTCGCTCGCGGCGGAAGAGAAGAAGGCGAAGAAGGACGGCAAGTAACGCCTTCGCACTTGCATCATCCCCGCAAGGGCAGTAGCGCGGGGGGCATCGCCGGCGCTTGGCGCCGGTCGCAGCACCGCGCAGCGACATGCGCGGGCGGGGCGGGCCCTTCGGGCTCGCCCCTTTTCATTTCCCCGCGGGTATCGGACACTGCGGCCTTCCCGCGACTGGGCGGCATCAATGTCGGCTGGATCGGGGTGGCCGTGCTCGCGGTGGGCGTGGTGCGCGCTGCGACTCACGGCGACATTCCTCGCGGGCGCGCTGCCGATGACCGCCTTCGCACAGAAGCAGGACAGCAACCTGCCCACCGTGCCCTACGTGCCGACGCCGCAGGACGTCGTCGACAAGATGCTCGCGATGGCGAAGGTGGGCGCGAAGGACGTGGTGTACGACCTCGGGTGCGGCGACGAGCGCATCATGATCCCCGCGGCGAAACGCTTCGGCGCGCGAGGGGTGGTGATCGACCTCAACCCCGAGCGCATCGCCGAGGCCAACGCGAACGCCCGGGCGGCGAAGGTGACGGGCAAGGTGAAGTTCCGCACCGGCGACCTGTTCGAGGCGGACTTCTCCGAGGCTACGGTGGTGATGCTCTACCTGCTGCCCCAGGTGAACGCGGCGCTGCGCCCCCAGTTGTGGCGGCAGCTGAAGGTGGGCACGCGCGTGGTGTCGCACGAGTTCGACATGGGCGACGAGTGGCCCCCGGAGCGCACCGAGACGATCGATGGACGCAGGCTCCATTACTGGGCCTTACGGCCCGAGCACAAGAAACCTTCGATCCCCAGGGCTTCATAGGGGCAAAAAGAAACCGCCGGCGCGAGGCCGGCGGCTGGAATGTGGTGGCGAGTCAGGCCACCACACTAAAGAGTGAAAACACTGTGGAAATCGGCCTAGTTGCCCCCATAGTTGCCCCCAAGTTGGCGGGGGTGCCCGCCGCACTGGAGGGCCTCGACAACAGCTACGTGAGTCGCATG
>JBBQBW010000028.1:0-11099 GCA_038318025.1 Burkholderiales bacterium
ACTGGCGCGGCCCGGGGCATCGGCCTTGCCTGCGCCGAGGCGATGGTGCGCGAAGGCGCGCGCGTCGTGCTGGCCGACGTGGACGCGAAGGCGGGTGCGCAAGCCGCGGCGCGCCTCGGCGGGCGTTTCGTCACTTGCGACGTGTCGTGCAAGGTGCAGGTGGTGGCGGCGGTGGAGGAGGCGGTCGCCACCTTCGGGCGGCTCGATATCGCCGTGGCCAATGCCGGCATTGTCCATGCCGCCGAGTTCCTCGACCTCGAGGAAGCCGACTTCGACCGCGTGATCGCCGTCAACCTGAAGGGGGTCTTCCTCGTGGGCCAGGCCGCGGCGCGCCAGATGGTGAAGCAGGGTGGGGGCGGCGCCATCATCAACATGTCGAGCGTGAACGCGGTGCTCGCCATCCCCAACCAGGTCCCCTATGGGGTCTCCAAGGGCGGCATCAACCAGCTCACCAAGGTGATGGCGGTGTCGCTGGCACCCCATCGAATCCGCGTGAACGCCATCGGCCCCGGCACCATCCTCACGGAACTCGCGCGTACCGCCGTGCTCGGAAACAAGGAGGCGGAGCGCAAGATCCTCTCGCGCACCCCCCTGGGTCGCATGGGGGAGCCCGCGGAAATTGGTTCCGTGGCGCTGTTCCTGGCGAGCGACGAGGCCTCCTATATCACCGGCCAGACGATTTATCCCGACGGCGGCCGCCTCGCCCTGAATTACACCGTCCCGGTCAGCGAGTGACGGGGCTTTTGCGTTAATCTACGCGCCCTCGAATCCCCAACCGAAAGGTCTCCCCATGAAGCGCATCGCCCTCGCCCTCGCTGCCCTGAGCATCGGGGCCACCGCCCTTGCACAGCAGCCCGCGCCCGCCCCGGTGGTGGAAGTCGCCAAGCCCAAGTGCGAGCCGAAGCCGGAGTTTCCCGGCCGCCTCGCCAGCGACACCCGCAGGAAGCTTTTCGACCGCGAGATGAAGGGCTACAAGGACTGCATGAATGTCTACCTCGAGGAGCGCAAGGCGGTGATGAAGGCGAACGAGCTCGCCGCCAACGCCGCCATCGAGGAGCACAACGCGGTGATGAAAAAGATCACCGACGACCAGAACGCCGGCCGGCAGTAAGTCGCCGATGGACACCGCGGGCCCCCCGCGACCCTTCGCAAGCTTCCCCGGCAGCCTGCCGCCGCGCTCGCCGCTGCGCCGGGCAATCACCGCGGCCCGCCGCGTGCCCGAGCCGGAATGCATCCCGGCCCTCCTCGCTGCGGCAACGCTTGAAGGCGGCGAGCAGGCTCGGGCGCAGGCCCTGGCCCGCTGCCTGGCGCTGGGGCTGCGCGATCGGCCCGGCGGCATCGGACGCGAGAATCTGGTCCAGGGCCTGTTGCAAGAGTTCTCGCTCTCGAGCGACGAGGGCGTGGCCCTCATGTGCCTTGCCGAGGCGCTGCTGCGCATTCCCGATTCGGCCACTCGCGATGCGCTGATCCGCGACAAGATCGGCCGCGGCGATTGGCGCGCCCACGTGGGTCGCAGCGAGTCGCCGTTCATCAACGCGGCCACCTGGGGGCTGTTGGTGACGGGCAAGCTGGTGGCGACCCATGACGAGCGTGGCCTGTCCAGCGCGCTCACCCGCGTCACCGCCCGGTTCGGAGAGCCGGTCATCCGCAAGGCGGTCGACCTGGGCATGCGCCTCATGGGCAAGCAGTTCGTGGCCGGCGAGACCATCGCGCAGGCGCTCACCGACGCGCGGCGCTTCGAGGCCCAGGGCTTCCGCTATTCGTACGACATGCTAGGCGAGGCCGCGCTCACCGCGGCCGACGCGCAGCGCTATTACGGCGCCTACGAGGACGCGATCGAGGCGATCGGGGCGGCGGCGGCGGGGCGCGGCATCCACGATGGGCCGGGCATCTCCATCAAGCTCTCCGCGCTGCACCCGCGCTACAGCCTCTCGCAGCATGGACGCGTGATGGCGGAGCTCTATCCGCGCCTGGGCGCGCTCACGCTGCTCGCGCGGCGCCACGACATCGGCATCAACATCGATGCCGAGGAGGCCGACCGGCTCGAGCCATCCCTGGACCTGCTGGAGCGCCTCTGCCACGAGCCCGGCCTGGAGGGCTGGAACGGCATCGGTTTCGTGGTGCAGGGCTACCAGAAGCGCTGCCCGTTCGTCATCGACTTCGTGATCGAGCTGGCGCGGCGCAGCCGCCGCCGGCTGATGGTGCGCCTCGTGAAGGGCGCCTATTGGGACTCCGAGATCAAGCGAGCGCAGGTCGAAGGTCTCGACGGCTACCCGGTGTACACGCGCAAGGTGTTTACCGATGTCGCGTACCTCGCCTGCGCGCGCAAGCTCCTGGCGGCGCCCGACGCGGTGTATCCGCAGTTCGCCACGCATAACGCGCAGACGCTGGCGTCGGTCTATCACATGGCCGGACCCTACGTGCCGGGCCGCTACGAGTTCCAGTGCCTGCACGGCATGGGGGAGCCGCTGTACGCGCAGGTGGTTGGACCCGTCGAGCAGGGAAAGCTGGGCGTGCCGTGCCGCATTTATGCGCCGGTCGGGCCCCACGAGACCCTGCTCGCGTACCTGGTGCGGCGCTTGCTCGAAAACGGCGCCAATACTTCGTTCATCAACCGTATCGCCGATCCCGCCGTCTCCATCGATGAGCTGGTGGCGGATCCGGTGGAAACCGTGCTCGCCATGGAGGCGGCCGAGGGACGGATGGGGCTGCCGCATCCGAAGATTCCCTCGCCGCGGCAGATCTACCGCGGGGTGCGGGAGAATTCGCGTGGCATGGACCTGACCGATGAGGGCGATCTCGCGCTGCTGGCCCGTGCGCTCGAGGAAAGCGCGGCCGTGGCCTGGCGGGCCGAGCCCACCCTCGGGGTCGCCGCCACATCCGGCGCCGCCGATATCCGCAACCCGGCGGACCCCGAAGACCGCGTGGGCCTGGTCGTCGAGGCGGGACCTGAGGACGTGGAGGCGGCGTTGCGCGCGGCGCAAGGCGCGGCCAACGCCTGGCGCGGCACGGCCCCCGCGGACCGCGCCGCACGCCTGGAACGCGCGGCCGGGCTCATGGAAGCCCGCATGCCGGTGCTGATGGGGCTCATCGTTCGCGAAGCGGGGAAGACCTTCGGCAACGCCATCGCGGAAGTGCGCGAGGCGGTGGATTTCCTGCGCTACTACGCCCACCAGGCGCGCCGCTTCTCCAACGACACCCATCCCGCGCTGGGGCCGGTGGCGTGCATCAGCCCGTGGAATTTCCCGCTCGCGATATTCACCGGCCAGGCGGGCGCGGCACTCGCGGCCGGCAATCCGGTGCTCGCAAAACCCGCCGAGCAGACGCCGCTCATCGCCGCCGAAGCCGTGCGGCTGCTGCACGAGGCGGGCATTCCGCGCGAGGTGCTGCAGCTCTTGCCCGGCGCCGGCGAAATCGTGGGCGCGGCATTGGTGGCCGACGCGCGCGTGTGCGCAGTGGTGTTCACCGGGTCCACCGACGTGGCGCGTCTCATCCAGAAATCGCTGGCGGCGCGCCTCGACCACCAGGGACGCCCGGTGCCGCTGATCGCCGAAACCGGCGGGCAGAACGCGATGGTGGTGGATTCCTCGGCGCTCGCGGAGCAGGTGGTGGGCGATATCCTCACTTCCGCGTTCGACAGCGCGGGACAGCGCTGCTCGGCGCTACGCGTGCTGTGCGTGCAGGAAGAAGTCGCCGGCCGGGTGCTGGAGATGCTCGAAGGAGCCATGGAGGAGCTGCAGGTGGGCGACCCGCGGCGGCTTGCCGTGGACGTGGGACCGGTGATCGACGAGCCGGCCCGGGCGATGCTGGTGCGACACATCGACGCCATGCGCGCGAAGGGCCACCGCGTCCACCAGGCCCGCGCCCACGCCTCGGCAGCGTCGCGCAGCGGCACCTTCCTCGCTCCCACGCTGGTGATGATCGAGCGCCTGCAGGACCTCACGCGGGAAGTGTTCGGGCCGGTGCTGCACGTGCTGCGCTACCGCCGCGATGAGTTGCCGGAACTCGTCCTGCGGATCAACGCGCTGGGCTACGGGCTCACGCTGGGCATCCATTCACGCGTGGACGAGCAGATCGAGGCCGTCGCCGGCGCCGCGCGCGTGGGCAACGTCTACGTGAACCGCAACATCGTCGGCGCCGTGGTGGGCGTGCAGCCTTTCGGCGGCGAGGGCCTGTCGGGCACCGGCCCCAAGGCGGGTGGCCCGCTTTATCTCTACCGGCTGTTGTCGGCGTGCCCGCCCGATGCAGCGCTTGGCGAGCTGCACGCGCTCGACGAAACGGGCCTCACCGGTTCACGCGCGATGCACCGCGGGGCGCCAGCATCGTTTCATGCGCTGCACGCGTGGGCGCGCAGGGAAAACGCCGAACTCGCCTCGCTTTGCGCCAAGCTCGACGCCCTTTCGCCCGCGGGAGGTGTGGTGGAGCTTCCCGGCCCCACGGGCGAGCGCAACACCTATGCCTTGCTGCCGCGGGAGGCGGTGGTGTGCCTGGCCGGCTCGGACCAGGACTTGCTGTCCCAGCTGGCGCTGGTACTGGCCACCGGCAGCCGCGTCGTGTGGCCCGCGACCGAGCGAACGCGGCACCTGGCGCGAGCGCTGCCTGCGGAGGTCGCGGCCAAGATCACGCTGGCACTTTCCGACTGGTCGGAGGAGCGGTTCGACGCGGTGCTGCACCACGGCGAGGACGGCGAGCGGCGCGAGGTCCTCCAGCGCCTCGCCTCGCGCGCGGGCGCCATCGTCAGCCTCCACGGCTTCGGGCCGGGCGAGGTGGCCTTGCCCATCGAGCGCTTGCTGATAGAGCGCGTGGTCAGCGTCAACACCGCCGCGGCGGGCGGCAATGCGTCGTTGATGTCGGTCGGCTGACCGGCCCGATGCCTTGGCGTTCGAACAGGTGCTCGCCCGCGCGACCACGGCGAAACCCAGGGCTGAGGGCGATGTGGGAGAGGATTGAGGCGGAGCAGCTGTAGTTCAGTGCGTGCGGTCGCGGTGCCCGCGGGCGCTCAGATCTTGCGTCCGCTCTGCACCCAGTAGGGCTCGCGCATTTCCCGCTTGAGGGTCTTTCCCGCGGCGCTCCTCGGGAAGTCCGCCATGATGATGACCTCCGAGACGCGCTGGAAGCGCGCGGCCACGCGCTCGTTGATCCAGCTTCGCAGGCCTTCCGCGGTGACGGTGGTTCCCGGTGCGAGGATGACTGCGGCGAGCGGCGTCTCTCCCCACTTGTCGTCGGGAATGCCGAACACCGCGACCTCGCGAACGTCGGGATGGCGCGCGGCGATCTCCTCGATGTCGCGCGGGTACACTTTCACGCCGCCCGAGTCGATCATGTCCTTCATGCGATCGACGAGGTGAAGATATCCTTCGGTGTCCACGTATCCGACGTCGCCCGTGTGCAGCCATCCGTCCCGGATCGCCGCCGCGGTGAGGTCCGGACGGTTGTAGTAGCCGGTCATCAGCATCGGCCCGCGACCGGCGATTTCCCCCGGCTCGCCCGGTTCGGCGTCGCTGCCGTCGGGGCGGAGGATGCGCATGCGGAAGAAGGCCGGCGGCACCCCGACCGAGCCGCCCTTGCGCACCGCCTCGCTCCTGTCGAGGATCGTGAGGAAGCCCTCGGTCAACCCGTACAGCTCGTAGAGCCGGCCGGGAAGCTCGGCGTTGAGGCGGTCCTTGTGCTGCTGCAGCAGCGGCGCTCCCAACGAGACGATGCACTCGAGCGACGCCAGCCGCCCGGGGGCGAACCCCGCGGCGTCGAGGATCGCGACGATCTGCGCGGGAACGAGCATTACGTGCGTGATCCGCTCGCGCTCGATGGCCGCGATCGTCTCCTCGGCGTCGAACTGGCGCAGCAGCACGTAGGTTGCGCCGAGGAAGAACGACGGCATCATGATGACGAAGGCGCCGTTGAATACGATCGCGCCGCTGTGCAGCGCGCGCGATTCGGGGGTCATGCGGAAGGCCTGGCCCATCAGCGTGGCGTACATCGAGCGCACGAAATGGGTGTGCATGATGCCCTTCGGCACGCCCGTCGTCCCGCTGGTGAACATGATGTTGAAGAGGTCGTCCTCGCTGACCTCGGCCGGTACCAGCGACTCGGGCTGGGCGGCGCACAGGGCGCGATAGTCGCCGAAGCCGGCTGGATCGCCGTCCAGGACGAGGACCACCGGCGGAAGATCGTCCGCAATCTCGCGCAGGACCGCAAGCATGGAGGACTGGGCGATGAGGCAGCGCGCATCGCAGCCGCGAAGCAGGCTCGCGAGACCGTCGCGGAGCAGCAGCGGGGAAAGTGGCACCAGCGCCGCGCCGATCGTCGGGACCGCCCAGTAGATCTCGAGTAGCTCCATCGAGTTGGCGGCGAACGTGGCCACCTTGTCCCCGGGGCCGATGCCGAGGGCGCGCAGCATGTTGCCCACCCGCGCCACCCGTGCCCAGAACTGGCGGTAGGTCAGGCGCTCGCCCTCGAACACGACGGCGGTGGCATCGGGTCGATAGCGCGCCTGGCGCGGGAGGAGGGTGGCGAGCTCGAGCATCGCGTAGCAGCCTTACTTGCCCGCGCCGCGCAGCTTTCCCACGATCCCCGAGGGGAAATAGTAGACGCAGGCAATGAAGAGAATGCCCATCCACAGCATCCAGCGGTCGGGATGAAGCGCCTTGGCGAGCCAGGGCAGTACGGCGAGCGACTCCGCCGCCTTGCCCATCCCGGCCTGGAGGTAGTTCTGGGCGAGAATGAAAAGCACCGTGCCGACCACCGCTCCGTACATCCGGCCCATGCCGCCGATCACGACGATCAGCAGGATGTCGGTCATCACCTCGAAGCTGAGCACGGTCTTGGGACCGACATAGCGCAGCCACAGCGCCATGAGCGAGCCCGCGAGCGTCGCCACGACTGCGGAGATGCAGTTGGCGAGCGTGCGGTAGACGACGGTGCGGTAGCCCAGGGCCTCGGCGCGGAAGTCGTTCTCGCGAATCGCCAGGAGCACGCGGCCGAAATGGGAGTTGACGACGCGCAGCAGGAAGAGGAACAGGGCGAGAGAGGCGAAGAAAAGCAGGTAGTAGGTGACGAGGCGCCCGTCGATGGCCCGCCCCAGGACATCGTTGTCCAGCAGGCGGTAGCTCGGCCGCAGCAGCTCCGGGACCTGGAAGTTCCTGCCGTCCTCGCCGCCGGTAAAGTCGGAGAGCTGCGAGGCGAGCACGCCGAAGGCGGAGGCGACCGCGAGCGTGATCATGGCGAAGAAGAGGGCGCGCACCCGCAGCGAGACGAGCCCGATGCCCAGCGCCAGCAGCAGCGTCACCAAGAGCGCGATGGCGAGCCCCGTGATCACCGCCCACCACGTGGGGCCCATGGCGTCCAGCGCGAGTCCAACGCCGTAGGCGCCGATGCCGTAGAACATCGTATGGGCAAACGACACGATACCGGTGTATCCGAGCAGGAGATCGTAGGAGGCCACGAGGACGATGAACACGCAGATGGTCGCGGCGGTGTTGAGCGCGCGCGCACCGCCGGCGACGAAGGGCGCGACTGCGAGGCCCACGAGGATGGCGACCAGGAGCGCGGCCAGCAGGCGGCTTCGTGGTGCGTCGTCAGAAAGCAGGGCGCGGATCATGGCCGTGTCAACGCCGGGTCGTTCCGTACAGTCCTGCCGGCCGCCAGAGCAGGATCGCCACCATGACGAGGATGTTGGACGCGAGCGCCACCTTGGGCGACAGGTAGCCGGTGTAGTTGGCGACGAGCGCGGTGAGCAGCGCCCCGATGAAACATCCTCCCACGGAGCCCAGGCCGCCGATGATGATGACGATGAACACCATCACCACGATCTCGCCACCCATCGAGGCGGTGAGCGTTTCCCGGTAGAGGCCCCAGAGCACGCCGCCCAATCCCGCGAGCGCGGATCCCGCGACGAACACGCCCACGAAGAGGCGCTGCACGCGGTAACCCAGGGCCTCCACCATCGCGCGGTTCTCGACGCCGGCGCGGATCAGCAGTCCGATGCGGGTGCGGTTGAGGACCAGGAACATGGCCGCGAACACCGCCAGCCCGACGAGGACCGCGAAGATGCGGTACTTCTCGATGGCCACATCGCCAAGCACTACGGCGCCCCGGAGCGTTTCGGGCACCGGCAGCGGGATCTGGTCCGGTCCCCAGATCACGGCCAGCAGCTGTTCGGTCACGATGGCGCCACCCATCGTGACCAGGATCTGGCGCAGGTGCTGGCCGTAAACGCCGCGGATGATGAGGCGCTCGAAGATCCAGCCCACGATGGCGGTGGCGACCATGGCGGCGACGATCGCGAGCGCCACGACCGCGAGGTTGAGCGCCACCGAATCGGCGCCGCTCCACCCGGCCAGCGGCAGCAGCACGAGCGTGGCCGCGTAAGCGCCCACGGACACGAAGGCGCCGTGTCCGAAGTTGAGCACGTCCATCAGGCCGAAGACGAGCGTGAGGCCGCTCGCCATGATGAAGATCATCATGCCCATGGCGAGCCCGGCCACGGTGAGCGTCACCCACGCGGGAAAGCTGCCCACCAGCGGCAGCACGGCAAGCGCGACCACCGGGACGAGCAACAGGGGCGCCCAGTCGACGCCCGTCGCGGGCAGCGCCTCGATCTGCGAAGCGGCGGCGGCAGAGAATGGGTCGTTCAATGCGCCTCCATCGCGAGCCCGAGCAGGCGCGACTGCAGAGCGCGGTCCGCTGCGAATTCCGCCATCGCCCCGGCGTGCACGATTCGTCCGTCGTCCATTACGGCGACGTGGTCGCCCAGGCTCTTCACGAAGCTCACGTTCTGCTCAACCAGCAGGATGGTGGTGCCGGACGCCTTCAATTCGCGAAAGGCCGCGAGCAGGTTGCCGACGATCGCGGGCGCGAGGCCCTTGGTGGGCTCGTCCACCAGCAGCAACCGGCGCGGCTCGACGATCGCGCGCGCGATGGCCACCATCTGCTTCTGGCCGCCGGAGAGGTTGCCCGCGGGGTAGTTCCAGAATTTTTTCAGCGCCGGCAGGAAGCCGAGGATCCATTCGAGACGCGCCGCATCGAGCCTGCCCTGGCGCGCCCCAAGCAGAAGGTTCTCGTGCACCGTGAGGTCGGAGAACACGGCCATGCTCTCGGGCACGTAGGCGATCCCGGCGCGCGCGATTTCGGAGGTCGGCAGCGCCGTGATGTCACGGCCCTCGAAGCGCAGTTGGCCCCCGGCTCGCCTTCCACAGGCCCATGATCGTGCGCAGCGTCGTGGTCTTGCCGGCGCCGTTGCGGCCCAGCAGCACCGTCATGCCGCCTTCGGGCACCGCGAGGTCCACGCCTTGCAGGATGTGGTACTGCCCGATGTGCGTGTGTACGCCGGAGAGCTCGAGCATCGCCTCACGCATCCTCGATGGCCGCTGTGCCCAGGTAGACCTCCTGCACGATCTTCGAGGCCATCACCGCGCCGGGCTGGCCATCGGCGACAAGGCGTCCGTCATGCAGCACGAGGATGCGATCGGCCAGCGAGCGCACCACCTCGAGCTTGTGCTCGACCAGGAGCACCGTGCGGTCGCCCTGCTCCTTGATCTGCTGAATGAGCTCCAGGATCACCGGCACCTCGTCCATGCCCATGCCGGCGGTGGGCTCGTCGAACATCAGCACCTGCGGCTCGAGCGCGAGGAGGATGGCCACCTCGAGCTTGCGCTGGTCGCCGTGGGAGAGGGCGGCGGCGGGCGCGTCGCGCCGGTCGGCCAGCGCCACGCGCTCGAGGAAGTGCTCCGCTTTCTCGATGAGCTCGACGTGCCGCGACCAGAGCGAGAGAAGGTGCAGGCCCATGCGCGCGCGACTCTGGACGGCGAGGCGCACGTTCTCGATGACCGAGAGGTTGGGAAACAGCTGCGTCAGCTGGAAAGCGCGGCCGATGCCGCGCTGCGTGCGTTGCGGGGCACCGAGCCGCGTCACGTCCTCGCCGAAGAGCCGAACCGCCCCTGCGCTTGCCGGAAGCTGCCCCGAGATCAGGTTGAAGTAGGTCGTCTTGCCCGCGCCGTTCGGGCCCACGATCGCGGTGAGCGTCCCGGGGAAGAAGTCCGCGCTCACCGCGTTCACGGCGACGTGGCCCCCGAAACGCACGGTGAGCCCGTGGGTCGACAGGACCGGATGCGCGACGGGCAGCGCGGACACGGGCAGCTCTCGCCTCAGCGCTTGTTGCGCACGGGGACCGGCAGCTCGCTCGCCGGAATCTCGCGCACCAGCTCCAGCAGGTCCCACTCGCCCTTCGGGTCCTTCTTGATGCGGAAGTGGTACATCGCCTGCATCGCCTGGTGGTCGGCCTTGCGAAACGTCATCTTTCCCTTGGGCGTGTCGAATTCCATGCCCTCCATCGCGGCGATCAGCTTCTCGGTGTCGGCCGTGGGCACCTTGCGCAGCGCGGCCACCACAGCGCTCGCCGCGGCGAAGCCTCCGGCGGTGAAGAAATCCGGCGGGGACTTGAAGCGCTTCATGTGCTCGGCCACGAGCCAGTCGTTCATCGGGTTTTTCGGGAATCCGTAGTAGTAGTAGATCGCGCCTTCGGTTCCGGCGTACGCCTTCCAGGTCTTCAGCACCGGCAGCAGGTTGCCGCCCGGCGCGAGCACGATGCCGTAGCGCTCGGGCTTGAGGTCGGCGAGCTTGCCGAGCGGGTGCACGCCGGCCCACATGATGGCGAGGATGCGCGGCGCGGGCTTCGACTTGAGCGCGTCGAAGATGCGCTGCGCGGGGGCGGTGAAGTCGGTCGTGTTCTGCGGCGCGTATTCCTCGTGCACGACCTTCGCCTTGCTGCCCATCGTCGCGAGCGCTTCCTTGGCCGCCTTCACGCCGTCGCGGCCGAAGGCGTAATCCTGCGCCAGGAACGCGACGCTCGCCTCGCCCATGAGCGTGGCGGCGCCGGCCAGGCCGTCCTGCGTCGAGTTGCGGGCGGTGCGGAAGATGTAGCGGTTCCACTTGTCGCCGGTGATGCTGTCGGCCACCGCCGGCTCGACGATGAGGATCTTCTTGTATTCCTCCGCCACCGGCAGCATCGCGAGGGTGGCGCCGGAGGAAGACGTGCCCACCGCGATCGCGACCTTGTCGTCGCCATACGCCTCGGCGAGCGCGGCCTTGGCGAGGTCGGGCTT
>JBBQBW010000029.1:0-11081 GCA_038318025.1 Burkholderiales bacterium
GTCATCAAGTCCATGTTTTTTCTTTTGTCACCCCCGCGCAGGCGGGGGCCCGATTAGCCCTTCAGGGTTCCCAGGTCGTCCACGTCGATGGAGCGCAGGTTGCGGAACAGCGCCACCAGGATCGCGAGCCCGATGGCCGACTCCGCCGCCGCGACGGTGAGGATGAAGAACACGAACACCTGGCCCGAGAGGTCGCCCAGGTGATGCGAGAAGGCGATGAAGTTCATGTTGACCGCGAGCAGGATCAGCTCGATCGCCATCAGCATGACGATGAGGTTGCGGCGGTTCAGGAAGATGCCGACGACACCAACCGAGAACAGCAGGGCGGAGAGGATGAGGTAGTGGGAAAGCGGGATCATGGCTGCGCTCCCTCTGCCTTGGGGGGAGAGGGTGCCTCCGAGTCCATCTTCACGATCTGCAACCGGTCGCCGCGATTCGCCGCCAGCTGCATCCGCGGATCCTGGTACTTGGACTGCTTGCGCGTGCGCAGCGTGATCGCGATGGCGGCGATGATCGCCACCAGCAGCACTACGGCGGCGAGCTCGAAGGGCAACACGTAGTCGGTGTAGAGCACCCGGCCCAGCTCGCGGGTATTGGAGTGGCCCGGGGGCGGCGCTCCCGCCATCACCGGCTGCCCGCCGGTGCCCTTCCACAGCAGCGCCGCCATCTCGGCCGCCATCAGGAAGCCCACCAGGCCCGCCACCGGCAGGTGGCCCCAGAACCCCTCGCGCAGCTTGTCGAGGTTCACGTCGAGCATCATCACCACGAACAGAAACAGCACCATCACCGCGCCCACGTACACCAGCACCAGGGTGATGGCGAGGAACTCGGCGTAGAGCAGCAGCCAAAGGGCGGCGGCGGTGAAGAACGCGAGCACCAGGAAGAGCACGGCGTGCACCGGGTTGCGCATCGTGACCACCAGGGCCGAGGAGGCGAGCATCACGGCGCCGAAGGCGTAGAAAAGGACGAGGGCGAAATCCATGTCAGCGGTACTTGGCGTCTTCGGTGAGGCGCGCGTCCAGCTGCGGCTCGTAGCGGTCGCCGATCGCCAGCAGCATCGGCTTGGTGTAGAGCAGGTCGCCGCGCGACTCGCCGTGGTACTCGAGGATCTGGGTCTCGACGATGGAGTCCACCGGGCAGCTCTCCTCGCAGAAGCCGCAGAAGATGCACTTGACGAGATCGATGTCGTAGCGGGTGGTGCGCCGGGTGCCGTCGTCGCGCTGCTCGCTCTCGATGGTGATGGCGAGCGCCGGGCACACCGCCTCGCACAGCTTGCAGGCGATGCAGCGCTCTTCTCCGTTGGGATAGCGGCGCAGCGCGTGCAGGCCGCGGAAGCGCACCGACGCCGGCGTCTTCTCCTCCGGGAACATCACCGTCACCTTGCGGGCGAACAGGTGGCGGCCGGTGAGCCTGAGCCCCTTCATGAGCTCCACCAGCATGAGGCTGGAGGCGACGTCCTTCACTCGGTTCAGCATGGATCTATTTCCCGAACCAGATATTGAGCACCGGCATGCTGGCGAAGGGCTCCATCATCGCCACGCCGACCACCACGATCCAGACGAGCGTGATGGGGATGAAGACCTTCCAGCCGAGCCGCATGATCTGGTCGTAGCGGTAGCGGGGGAAGGAGGCCCTCACCCAGAGGAACACGAACATGAGGAAGCCCATCTTCGCGAGCAGCCACAGCACCGAAGGCGCGGCGAGCCACGAGAGGGCGGGGCCAGCGTCGCGCACGAAGGCGAAGCCGAACGGCGAGAGCCAGCCGCCCATGAACAGCAGCGACGAGATCGCCGACACCAGGATCATGTTGGCGTACTCGGCGAGGAAGAACACCGCGAACATCATCCCCGAGTACTCGACGTGGAAGCCGGCCACGATCTCGCTCTCGCCCTCGGCCACGTCGAACGGGTGGCGGTTGGTCTCGGCCAGCCCGGCGATGAAGTGCACGATGAAGAGCGGGAAGAGCGGCAGCCAGAACCACTCGAGGAAGCCGAAGGCGCCATCCTGGCGGGCCACGATCTGCGTCAAGTTGAGGCTCTGGCCGGCCATGAGGCCGCCCACGAGCGCGAAGCCCATGGCGATCTCGTAGGAGACCACCTGCGCGGCGGCGCGCAGCGCGCCGATGAAGGCGTACTTCGAGTTCGAGGCCCAGCCGGCGATGATGATGCCGTAGATGCCCATGGAGGTGAGCGCCAGCATCACGAGGAGTGCCGCGTCGACGTTGGCGATGACCCAGTCCGGCGCGAACGGCACGATCGACCAGGCGGCGAGCGCCGGGGCCACGGCCACGATCGGCGCCAGGAAAAACAACGCCTTCGAGGCGCCCGCGGGCACCAGCTGTTCCTTCATCAGCAGCTTGATCGCGTCGGCGATGGGCTGCAGGATGCCCTTGTAGCCCACGCGGTTCGGGCCGATGCGCACCTGGATCCAGCCGATCACCCAGCGCTCGACCAGCTGGTAGTAGAGGACGGTGAGCAGCAGCGGCACCAGCACCATCCCGATCATCGCGAGCGACTTGCCGAACAGGTACGCGTGGGGCCCCCATTCCGGGCCGAAGACCTGGGTGGAGTAGCCCTGGGCGAGGGTCGCGATCTCGTTCATGCGGCCACGGTCTCCGCCACGGCCTCGAGGGTGATCGCGCCCACGCCGAGCGCCGCGGTTTCGGCCACGCCGCGCGAAATGCGCACCGCGCCTTCCGGCATCGCCGCATCGAGGGCCACGGCGAGGACCGCTTCACCGCCGCCCTGGCGCACGCGCACGCGCTGGCGGGCCGTGAGCCCTTGCGCCTCGGCGGTCTTCGGATGCATGCGCACGGCGCGCGCAGCCTTGCCGTCGCTGGTGCGCTGCAGCGGCTGCGAGCGGCGCACGATGGGGTCGGTGGCGTAGAGGCCGAACTCCGCGATGCGCTCGATGCCCGAGGATTCGGCGCGCAGCTGCCAATCGAGGGGCGCTTCGGCGTTGTTCAGGCCCCGCGTGGCCCAGGCGGCAAGGTCGGCGGCGATGCCGGCGCGGACCGCTTCGATCGTCTCGACCTGGAAACCCGGCAGCTCGAGCACCGAGCCCAGCATGCGCAGCACCTTCCAACCCGGCCGCGAATCGCCCTGCCCCTTCACCACGGCGTTGAACGACTGCACCCGGCCTTCCATGCTGACGAAGGTGCCGCCGGTTTCGGTGAACGGGGCGATCGGGAGCATCACGTGGGCACGCTCGGTCGTCGCGTTGCGATAGGCGGAGAGCACCACGGAGAACTCGGCGCCCTCGAGGGCGGCGAGTGCCGCGGAGCCCATGTCGAGCTCCGCTTCAACGCCAGCCAGCAGGTAACCGCGGCGAGGCTGCGCCACCATGGCCGCGGCATCGAGGCCGTTCGGCTGGGGGAGCGCTCCCACGAGGTGCGCGCCGACGGCGTTGGCGCCATCGGGCAGCACACCCACCACGGCACCGGTGACGCGGCCGATCTCCTGGGCGATGGCCAGCAGCACCGCGTAGTCGGGATGCTGCTGCGCGTAGTGGCCGAGGAGGATCGCGGACTTCTTCCCCGCGAGGCTCGCGGCGATGGCTTTCTCGGTGTCGCCCACGGCGCGCTTCAGGTCCCCGCGCGGCTTGCTGCCGGCGTTGCCCGCAGCGGCCGCGGCCACCAGGGCCAAGCCCGCGGCGAGCTCGCCGGGACGCGCGACGACGGTGTTGGCCACAGCCATCAGCAGGTCGTCGCCGGCCACGTGCACCACGTTGACCGCGGTGCCCTTCTTGGCGGCCTGGCGCAACCGCGTGGCGAGAAGCGGCTGCTCCTTGCGCAGCGTCGAGCCTACCAGCAGCACCGACTCCAGCGCGTCGAGGTCGCCGATCGGCATGCCGAGCCACGGCGCGCCGACGGCCTTCACGCGGAAGTCGCCCTGGCGGATGCGGTGGTCGATGTTCGGGGTGCCGAGGCCGCGACCCAGCTGGGTGGCAAGGTGCAGCTCTTCGAGCGTGAGGTGCGGCGCCAGCAACACGCCCAGCGCCTCGGGGCCGTGGTGGGCCACCACGTCCTTGAGGCCGTGGGCCGCGGCCTCCAGCGCATCGGGCCAATCCACCTCGTGCCATTCGCCGGCACGCCTCACCAGCGGGCGCAGCAGGCGCTCCTCGGAATTCAGGCCCTCATAGGCGAAGCGGTCGCGGTCGGAAATCCAGCAATCGTTCACGCCGTCGGTCTCGATCGGCAGCACTCGCTTCACGACATCCTGCTTCGCCTGCACCATCAGCGGCGAGCCGAGGGAATCGTGCGGGCTCACCGAGCGGCGCTTCGAGAGCTCCCAGTTGCGTGCGGAGTAGCGGAACGGCTTCGAGGTGAGGGCGCCCACGGGGCAGAGGTCGATCATGTTGCCGGAGACTTCGCTGTCGACGGTGCGGCCGACGAAGGAGAGGATTTCGGCGTGCTCGCCCCGCCCGGCCATGCCGAGCTCCATCACTCCGGCCACTTCCTGGCCGAAGCGCACGCAGCGCGTGCAGTGGATGCAGCGCGTCATGTCGGTGGCGATGAGCGGGCCCAGGCTCTTGTTGATCACGACGCGCTTCTCTTCCCTGAAGCGCGAGTTGGAGGCGCCGTAACCGACGGCGAGGTCCTGCAGCTGGCACTCGCCGCCCTGGTCGCAGATCGGGCAGTCGAGCGGATGGTTGATGAGCAGGAACTCCATCACGCCCTTCTGGGCAGCGATGGCGGCGTCGGAGTGCACCGAGACCTTCATGCCCTCGGCGGCGGGTGTCGCGCACGCCGGCAGCGGCTTGGGCGCCTTCTCCACTTGCACCAGGCACATGCGGCAGTTGGCCGCGATGGAGAGCTTCTTGTGGTAGCAGAAGTGCGGCACGAAGATGCCGAGCTGGGTCGCGGCATCCATCACCGTGGCGCCGGTGTCGACGGTGACGGACTGGCCGTCGATCTCGAGGGTGACGGGCTTCGGGGCGGGGGGGTGGCTTGACATGTTTTGCCTGGGGGTCGGCTAGTCCGCCGCCAGCTTTTCGGGGTGGTGCGGGTGCGCGGAGCTGTAGCCGCCCGCCTTCACCGTGCAGCACTTGTGGTCGATGTGGTGCTGGAACTCGTCGCGGTAGACTTTCACGAACGCGCGCACCGGCATGGCGGCGGCGTCCCCCAGGGCGCAGATGGTGCGGCCCTGGATGTTGTCCGCGAGGTTGAGCAGCAGGTCCAGGTCTTCCTGGCGGCCCTCGCCGGTCTCGATCCTGTGGATGATGCGGTAGAGCCAGCCGGTGCCCTCGCGGCACGGCGTGCACTGGCCGCAGGACTCCTCGTAGTAGAAGTAGGCGAGCCGCTCGGCCGCCTTCACCATGCAGGTGTCCTCGTCCATCACGATCACGGCGCCGGAGCCCAGGTACGAGCCCGCCTTGGCGATGGAGTCGTAATCCATGTCGAGGGACATCATCACGTCGGCCGGCAGCACCGGCATCGACGAGCCGCCGGGGATCACGCCCTTGAGCCTTTTGCCCCCGCGCATGCCGCCTGCCATCTCGAGCAGCTTCGCGAACGGCGTTCCGAGCTTCACCTCGAAGTTGCCGGGCTTCTCGACGTTGCCCGACACCGAGAAGAGCTTGGTGCCGCCGTTGTTGGGCTTGCCGAGGCCGAGGAACCAGTCGGCGCCGTTCACGACGATGCCGGGCACCGCGGCGAAGGTCTCGGTGTTGTTGATTGTGGTGGGCTTGCCGTAGAGGCCGAAGCTCGCGGGGAACGGCGGCTTGAAGCGCGGCTGGCCCTTCTTGCCCTCGAGGGACTCCAGCAGCGCCGTCTCCTCGCCGCAGATGTAGGCGCCGAAGCCGTGGTGGGCGAAGAGGTCGAAATCGAAGCCGCCGCCGAGGATGTTCTTGCCGAGGAAGCCGGCCGCGCGCGCCTCGGCGAGTGCGCGCTCGAAGATCTCGTATTCGTTCCAGATCTCGCCGTGGATGTAGTTGTAGCCCACGGTGGCGCCGATGCAGTAGCCGGCGATCATCATCCCCTCGATGAGCGCATGCGGGTTGTAGCGCAGGATGTCGCGGTCCTTGAACGTGCCCGGCTCGCCCTCGTCGGAATTGCAGACGATGTACTTCTGCCCGGCGAAGTTCTTCGGCATGAACGACCACTTGAGGCCGGTCGGGAAGCCCGCCCCGCCGCGGCCTCGCAATGCCGACTTCTTCACCTCGGCGATCACGGCGTCGGGGGTGAGCTTGTCGTCGACGATCTTGGCGATCGCCTGGTAGCCGCCGCGCTCCTGGTAGCCCTTGAGCCCCCAGTTCTCGCCGTCGAGGCCCTTCATGATGACGGCGTCGGGACCGTAGTCGAGCATTGTCATGGCTGTCTCCCCCGCGCAGGCGGGGGCCCCATTGACTGTCTCCCACGCGCAGGCGGAATTGGCTGTCTCCCCCGCGTAGGCGGAATTGGCTGTCTCCCCCGCGTAGGCGGGGGCCCAATTGATTGGATCCCCGTCGTCACGGGGAGGACCCGGGCTGAATGCGACGATGACCCGGCTGAATACGACGTCGCGCCGGGTAGCAATGGCTGTCTCCCCCGCGCAGGCGGGGGCCCCATAGGCTGTCTCCCCCGCGTAGGCGGGGGCCCAATTGATTGGATCCCCGTCGTCACGGGGATGACCTGGCTGACCCGGCTGAATGCGACGTCGCGCCGGGTCACTTGAGCTCCTCGTCGAGAAGCCGGTCGAGCTTCTCGTTCGACATGAAGCTGCACATGCGCTTGTTGTTGACCAGCATCACCGGGGCGTCGCCGCAGGCGCCCATGCACTCGCCTTCCTTGAGCGTCACACGCCCGTCGGCGGAGGTCTGGTTGAACCCGGTGAGGCCGAGGCGCTTCTGCAGGTGCTCGGCGGCTTGAACGCCACCGGAAAGCGCGCACGGCAGGTTGGTGCACACCGTCACCTTGTATTTGCCCGCGGGCTTCAGGTTGTACATGTTGTAGAAGGTGGCCACTTCGTACACCCATACCGGGGGCATGCGAAGGACGGTGGCGACCTCTTCCATCAACTCGCTCGGCAGCCACCCGTGCTGGTCCTGGGCGATGGCAAGCGCGCTCATCACGGCGGACTGGCGCTGCTCCGGCGGGTACTTGGCGCACTCGCGCTCGATGCGCGCCATGGAATCGGCGGTGAGCAGCGCCATCAGGCTTCGTCCTTCCAGTAATCGACCGCGGCGAGCGCCTGCGTCATGTGGCGCAGGCGCGGCTCGCCGTCGCCGAACGCGCCGACCTTGCCCGAGTCCGGGTACTCGCAGACCTCGGCCGGCATCATGGTGGAGACCGAGATGTAGCCGAGCGGCGCCGCGGAATCGTTGATCAGCTGGTGCGCGGTTTCCGGCCCGCCCGTCGGGCAGCAGATGAAGTCGCCGGCGCGAACCTTGCGCGTTTCCCCGCCGTAGCGCAGCAGCCCGGTGCCGGTGACGATGAAGAACATCTCCTCCTCAGCTCGGTGGCTGTGGAACGGGCACGAGGTCTTGCCGGGCGGGACCAGGTCGTAGGAGAAACCCAGGTGCTTCGCCCCCAGCAGCGGGCCGATGCGCTCGGCGTTACATTCGAACTTGTCGCCCTGGGCGAAATGCTTTAGCTCCACCGCGTCGATGTTGACGACGCGCTGGTCGATCACGCGTTTCGTGGCGACGGCGCTCACCGGTCGATCTCCCCGAACACGATGTCCATGGTGCCGATGATGGCGACCACGTCGGCGATCATGTGGCCGCGGGCGAGCTCGTCCATGGCAGCCAAATGCGGGAAGCCCGGGGCGCGGATCTTCAGGCGCCACGGCTTGTTGGCGCCGTCGCTCATCAGGAAGATGCCGAACTCACCCTTCGGGTGCTCCACGGCCGCGTAGGCCTCGCCCGCGGGCACGTGCATCCCTTCGCTGAAGAGCTTGAAATGGTGGATCAGCTGCTCCATCGAGCCCTTCATTTCCTCGCGCGAGGGCGGAGCCACCTTGTGGTTGCCGGTGATGACGGGGCCGGGGTTCGCGCGCAGCCACTTGATGCACTGCTGGATGATGCGGTTGGACTCGCGCAGCTCCTGCATGCGCACCAGGTAGCGGTCGTAGCAATCGCCCTGGGTGCCGATGGGAATGTCGAAATCGAGCTGGTCGTAAACCTCGTAGGGCTGCTTCTTGCGCAGGTCCCACGCGATTCCCGAGCCGCGCAGCATGGGGCCGGTGAAGCCCAGCGCCTGCGCCCGCTCGGGCGTCACCACGCCGATGCCGACGGTGCGCTGCTTCCAGATGCGGTTGTCGGTGAGGAGCGTCTCGTAGTCGTCGATGTAGGCCGGGAAGCGCTTGGCGAAATCTTCGGCGAAGTCGAGCAGCGACCCCTGGCGGTTGTCGTTCAGCGCGCGCACCTTGGCGGCGCTGCGCACCGTGGTCTCCTGGTACTGCGGCATCTTCTCCGGCAGGTCACGGTAGACGCCGCCCGGACGGTAGTAGGCCGCATGCATGCGCGCGCCGCTCACCGCCTCGTACATGTCCATCAGGTCTTCCCGCTCGCGGAAGGCGTAGAGGAAGACGGTCATGGCGCCGACGTCGAGGGCGTGGGCGCCGAGCCACATGAGGTGGTTCAGGATGCGCGTGATCTCGTCGAACATCACGCGGATGTACTGGGCGCGGATCGGCACGTCGACGCCGACCAGCTTCTCTATCGCCATCACGTAGGCGTGCTCGTTGGCCATCATCGACACGTAGTCGAGGCGGTCCATGTACGGCACGCTCTGGATGAAGGTGCGGGTCTCGGCGAGCTTTTCGGTGGCGCGGTGCAGCAGGCCGATGTGCGGGTCGGCTCGCTGGATCACTTCTCCGTCGAGTTCCAGGACGAGCCTCAACACCCCGTGGGCCGCAGGATGCTGGGGCCCAAAATTCATTGTGTAATTCCTGATTTCTGCCATCAGGAATTACCCCCGCGATGAATTTCAGTGGAGGCTAACTTTCCCTCGGGAAAGTTAAGCGTGAGGCCACAGGCCTCGAGCGGGCCGGCACTAAAGTTCATGGTGTAGTTGCGAATCTCAGCCACGTTTGCCCGACTCCCCATACTGGTCTTCGCGCACCACCCGCGGCACGATCTCGCGCGGCTCGATCGTCACCGGCTGGTACACCACGCGTTTCTGCTCCGGGTCGTAGCGCATCTCGACGTAGCCGTGCACCGGGAAATCCTTGCGGAACGGGTGCCCGACGAAGCCGTAGTCGGTGAGGATGCGGCGCAGGTCCGGGTGGCCGCGGAAGACGATCCCGTAGAGGTCGAACGCCTCGCGCTCGTACCAGTTGGCCGAGGGCCACACGTCGATCACCGAATCCTGCGCGGGAAAGTCGTCGTCGGAACACCAGGCGCGCACGCGCACCCGGAAGTTGTGCTCGATCGAGAGCAGGTTGTAGACCACGGCGTAGCGCGCGCCTTCGCCGGTGAGCGCGTGGCCCTGGTAGTCGATGCCGATGAGGTCCAGCAGCGTCGTGAAGCGCAGGCCCGCGTCATCGCGCAGCTTCGTGCAGGCGGCGACCAGGTCCGCCGGCGCGACTTCGATCGAGAGCTGGCCGCGATCGAGCAGCTGCGCCTTCACGCTCGCGCCGAGCGACGTGGCGATGACGGCCTGCAGGGTATCGATGGAGCCTTGCATGCCTAGCGCCTCGAGATGGTGTTGGTGCGCTTGATCTTGTTCTGCAGCTGGATCAGGCCGTAGAGCAGCGCCTCCGCGGTGGGGGGGCAGCCGGGCACGTAGATGTCGACGGGCACGATGCGGTCGCAGCCGCGAACCACGGCGTACGAGTAGTGGTAGTAGCCGCCGCCGTTGGCGCAGGAGCCCATCGAGAGAACCCAGCGCGGCTCGGCCATCTGGTCGTACACCTTGCGTAGCGCCGGGGCCATCTTGTTGCAGAGGGTCCCGGCCACGATCATGAGGTCCGACTGGCGCGGGCTCGGGCGGAACACGATGCCGAAGCGGTCCAGGTCGTAGCGCGAAGCGCCGGCGTGCATCATCTCGACCGCGCAGCAGGCGAGCCCGAAGGTCATGGGCCACAGCGACCCGGTGCGCGCCCAGTTGAGCACGTTGTCCACCTGGGTCACGACGAAGCCCTGGCTGGAGACGCCCTCTTTCATCACTCCCATTCGAGCGCCCCCTTCTTCCATTCGTAGATGAAGCCCACCACCAGGATGCCGAGGAAGATCATCATCGAGGTAAAGCCGAACCAGCCGATCTCCTGCAGCACGATCGCCCACGGGAAGAGGAAGGCGATCTCGAGGTCGAACAGGATGAACAGGATCGCCACGAGGTAGTAGCGCAAGTCGAACTTCATGCGCGCGTCCTCGAACGCCTCGAAGCCGCACTCGTAGGGCGAGAGCTTCTCGGAATCGGGGTTGTGGGCCCCGGATAGCCTCGCGAGACCGCCGCTCACGACGATCGCCCCGACACCTATCGCGGTGCCGATTGCGAGGAACAGAAGGAGAGGAAAATAATTCGCGAGCAAGTGATTGGTGCCGTCGAAGAGACTCGAACTCTTACGCCTTTCGGCACTGCCCCCTCAAGACAGCGTGTCTACCAATTCCACCACGACGGCAAGCAACGATTACAACGAGGAACTCGGGGACTACTTCGGAACCTCCGCGGACTTCGGGTCCACGGGTACCACCGCCGGCGCCGGTGCCGAGGGAGCAGGCGTCGACGGCTTGGCATCGAGGACACCCGATGCCGGCACTTCAATGCTCTTGGTCACGCCGCCGTCTCTCGAGGGGGACGAGAAATAGGTGAGCGCGAGGCTCGTGGCGAAGAACACGGCGGCGAGGCCGGCGGTGCTCTTCGAGAGGAAGTTGGAGGCGCCCGCGGAGCCGAACAGGCTCCCGGCCGAGCCGCTGCCGAAGGCCGCTCCCATGTCGGCGCCCTTGCCGTGCTGCAGCAGCACGAGGACGATGATGCCGAGGGCGGCGATCACGTGGAATACCAGTACGGCCGTATGCATTTTCGCTTTCTGCCTTGTCTTTACCGCGCGCCGGCCGCTCGCCAGATCGCCACGAATTCTTCCGCTACCAGCGACGCCCCGCCGACGAGGCCCCCGTCGACGTTCGGCATCGCGAACAATTCCTTCGCGTTGCTCGCC
>JBBQBW010000030.1:0-10948 GCA_038318025.1 Burkholderiales bacterium
CGGCCAGGGGCCCTGCTGCCCCCAGGCGGACAGCGTCGCGGCGGCGGCGAGTGCTGCGCTCGCGGCGATGAACTGACGTCGTGGGATCGGTCTCTTCATGGGTTTTCCTCGAGGGGGTGTTCTTGTGTGGGTCGTTGCGAAAATCGGGGGGTCAGGCCGCGGCCAGCGCCGGGACCAGCACCCATCCTTCCATCAGGCGCCGGGCGCTGCGGCTCATCACCGCCTTCGACACCTTCCACTCGCCGCCCTGCTGCGCGGCCTCGGCGCCGACGGCGAGCGTGCCGGAAGGGTGGCCGAATCGAATCCGCCCGGGCTTTGCCCCGGCTCGCAGGTGCTGGTGCACCATCGTGCCGGGAATGGCGGCCGCGACGGCGATGGCAACCGCGCCGGTCCCGGTCATGGCGTGGTGGAGCTTGCCCATGGAGAGGATGCGGGCAGTCAAATCGATTTCGGACGCGGCGACCGCCTTGCCACTGGACGCGGTGTAGGCCTGGGGACGGGAGACGAAGGCCAGCTTGGGCACGTGGAGCTTGCGGGTGGAGGCTTCCTCGACCGTGGAGGCGATGCCCATCGCCACGGCGCCCGCGGCGCGCACCGCCTCGCAGCGCGCCAGCACCGCCGCATCGGAATTGATCGCCTCCTGCAGCTCGGTGCCGCCAAACCCCAGCGACTCGGCGGCGACGAATACCGTGGGATTGCCCGCGGTGATGAGGGTCGCAGGCATCGCGCCCACGCCGGGCACCTGCAGCGTGTCGACCAGGTTGCCGGTGGGGAACATGGCGCTGGCCTGCTCGCCTTCCTCGCCGCCGCCCGGATCCATGAACTCGATGCGGATCTCGGCGGAAGGAAAGGTCACGCCATCGAGCTCGAACTCGCCCTCCTCCAGCACCGCGCCGGCGCGCATCGGCACGTGGGAGACGATGCGCTTGCCGAGGTTGGCTTGCCAGATGCGCACCGTCGCCACGCCATCGGCCGGCGCCGCGACCATGCCCGCGGTGATGGCAAAGGGCCCGACGGCCGAAGTGAGGTTGCCGCAGTTGCCGCCCCAGTCGACGATCGGCCGGTCGATCGCCACCTGGCCGAAGAGGTAGTCCACGTCGAAGCCGGGACGCTGCGAGCGCGACAGGACCACGACCTTGCTGGTGCTGGAGGTCGCCGCTCCCATGCCGTCGATCTGCTTGCCGTAGGGATCGGGGCTGCCGATGGTGCGCAGCAGGATGCGGTCGCGCTCCACCGGATCCGAGGGCAGATCGGAGGCAGCGAAGAAGACGCCCTTGCTGGTGCCGCCGCGCATGTAGACGGCGGGAATGCGAAGCTGCGGCATGCGGAAGTCTCGCGTAACAAAGCGCCATTCTACCTAGCGAGCCAGGAGCAATCCTCCACTGGCGAGATACACCGTCCCGAAGATCACGCGGGAGTGGTGGCGTAGGATTGTCGTTGCCGCAGGGTCCCAGGGGCCCTGATCTCCCGACCATGGACCACGACGCCCAACCCATCCTCCCCGAGGCCGCCCGCGCCCGGCTCGCCGAGCGCCTCGCGCGACTGAACGAGGAGATCCGCGCCTACCCGCAACCCATAGCCCGGTGCGACGCGCAGCTGGGCGGGCTGGTGGAGGAGCGCGCCCGGTTGCGCGCGGAGCTCGATGACATCGACACCCGGCTTGCGGGTCGCGATCGTCGTCTTTGACGAGGCGTAAAGGACTTCGCGTTGCTTTGCGCCGGCTAGGGCGCTTTCGATCGGGCCAGGCGGTATTCCTCGAGCTCCGCGCGCCCCTTGGCGCCCATGGCGTCAAGCGTCTGGTCCCAGGTCTTCCGGTGCGGCGCGAGCGCCGCCGCGATCGACTCCGCGATCACCAGGTTGCGGTACCACTTGGAGTTGGCGGGCACCACGGTCCAGGGAGCATGCGCGGCGGAGGTCTTCGAGATCACGTCCTCGTAGGCCTCGGTGTACTCGTCCCAGTGGTCGCGCTCCATCCAGTCGTTGGGATTCAGCTTCCACGCGGTCTCGGGCGATGCCTCGCGCTCGAGGAGCCGCTCTTCCTGCTCCTCCTTCGTGATGTGGAGGAAGAACTTGAGGATGATGGTGTTGTGCTCGGCCAACAGCTCCTCGAAATCGTTGATGTGGTCGAAGCACTCCTTCCACAGCTTCTTCGGCGCCAGGTCGTGCACGCGCACCACCAGCACATCCTCGTAGTGGGAGCGGTTGAAGATCGCGAACTCGCCCATGCGCGGCGCGTGGCGATGCACGCGCCACAGGAAGTCGTGCTGGCGCTCCTCCAGGGTCGGCACCCCGAAGGACGTGACGGCCACCCCGCGCGGAGTGAGCACCCCCGCCACGTGCTTGATGGCGCCGTCCTTGCCGGCCCCGTCCCGTCCCTGCAGCACGACGAGGACGCTGTGGGCCTTGGCGCCGAACATCCGGTCCTGCAGCGAGAAGATCTCCTCCCCCAGGCCGGTGAAGCGCTCCTGCGACTTTTCCTTGGTGATGCCCTTGGGCGGCTCGGCCGAAATCTCCCCCAGGCGGACCTTTCGACCCGGCTTGTCGAAAACGGTATTGGTCATGCGGCTCTCCAATGGGGGAAATGCCTACGCTACCATGGGTCCGTGCCGTACCCGCTCCGCGACATCGAGCCCGTAGCTGGCCTCGCGCGCTCGCCCAACGCGATGGAGGTGCCGGCGAATTTTCCCGCGAAGACCGTCAAGGAGTTCATCGATTACTGCACGGGCCAACCCCGGCAAGGTGAACATGGTCTCCTCGGGCAGCGGCACCTCGGTGCACCTCTCCGGCGAGCTGTTCAAGTCGATGACCGGCTGCCAGATGCTGCAAGTGCCGTACAAGGGCGCGGGCCCGGCGCTGTGGACCTCATGGCCGGCCAGGTGCACGTGCTCTTCGACAACCTGCCGTCCTCGATCGGCACATCAAGGGCGGCAAGCTGCGCGCCCTCACGGTGACTTCCTCGCAACGCTCGCCCGCCCTGCCGACGTGCCGACGTGCCGACCGTGGCCGACACCGTGCCCGGCTACGAGGCGACGGCGTGGTTCGGCATCGGCATGCCCAATGGCACGCCGAAGGAGGTCATCCAGAAGCTGAACGCGGAGGTGAACCGGGCGCTGGCGGGCCCGGCGATGCTGAAGCGGCTGGCGGAGCTCGGTGGCGTTCCGATCCCGGGCATGCCCGAGGATTTCGGCCGCGTGATCGCCGCGGAGACGGCGAAGTGGGAGAAGGTCGTGAACGCTTCGGGGGCGAAGGTCGAGTAACTCAACGACCCTCTCCCCGACCCTCTCCCAAGGGAGAGGGAGAGCCTTAGGTCTCGAGGACGGGGGCGAGTTGCCACTGGAAGTGGCCGCCCCCGCCGTAGTCGCGCCGCCAGATCGAGCCGCAGCCCTCGCACATGTAGACCCATTTGCTGCGCGCGGGATTGCGCAGCTCGACGCTGTGCCCATGCAGCCGCGAGTGCCCGTCGATGCCGGCGGGACCCATCTGGCAATGCGTGCACAACCTGATTTCTAGAGGTTCGTCCATGGCGCGGCTCCGGCGTCGAGGAGTGTCTTCGATCTCGACGGCAGTCTACCGCTTCCCCGAAAAAGCTGTACTTCGCGTACTCGGCGAATCAGGCGTTTCCGGGCTTCATTTGGCTACAAAGAGGTGTGGGACGGGCGGGAGCCGGGGGCCGTTCAGGCGCCGCAGTAGGCCGGATGGCGCTGCATCCGAAGCTGGAGGATCTGCGTGCCGCGAATTGCGGAGTTGTTCAAAACGGCTATAATCGCCGCACGTTTTGCCACCAGAACTTCCCGACTCCCATGCGACCGACTGCATTTCCCTCCTCCGCCCACCGCTACCGCGGCGGCGTGTCGGCGCGCATCGGAAAAGGCTTCGTCGAAGCCTGACCGCGGGCCGATATCCCGCCGGTTACGAGGCGGGAAGGATCGGCAAGCTGATTCCTGATTCCTTCTCGCCTCGCGTAACGCGACGGTAACCGTCGCCTATCGAACGCAACGCGACAAGAAGAAGATCATGAATTCACCGCTCGGACTACTGCACCCCGCCCGCTGGTTCACCGGGCTCTGGCTCAACTCCGACTTCCGGAAGCTCTGGGGCTCGCTCACGATCACCCACTTCGGCGGGCAGATCACGTTCCTGGCACTCCCGCTCACGGCAGCGCTGCTGCTGGACGCGAGCCCGTTCGAGGTCGGCGTGCTGACCGCCCTCGAGGCCCTGCCCTTCCCGCTCTTCGGCCTCTTCGCCGGCGTGATCGTGGACCGCTCGCGCAAGCTCCCCACCATCATCATCTGCGACGTGGGGCGGGCCCTCGCGCTGCTGGCGATCCCGGTGGCGGCGTGGCTGGGCTTCCTCAGCATGGGGCTGCTCTACACGGTGGGCTTCCTCATCGGGACCTTCAGCGTGATCGGCTGGCCCGCCTACCAGGTGTTCATGACCGAGCGCGTGGGCCGCGAGCGCCTGGTGGAGGCGAACGCGAAGATCGGCGTGTCCGACTCCGCGGCACAGCTGATCGGGCCGGGCGTGGCCGGCGCGCTCATCCAGTGGCTCACGGCGCCGATCGCGATCCTGCTCGACGCGTTCTCGTTCGCCTTTTCGGCGTGGATGCTCCGCGGCATCGCCCCGGCCGAGACCGACAAGCCCAAGACCGTGGCGCGCTCGATGAAGGAGGAGATCCGCGAGGGCCTGTCCATCATCTGGCACACCCCGACGCTGCGCTCGCTGGTGTGGGCGATCGGCATCTGGCAGGTGTTCCGGCACGCGTTCATCGCCATCGTGGTGCTGTACGCAAGCCGCGAGCTGGGCTTTTCCGCGGGCCACGTAGGCGTGATGTTCATGACCGCGGGGGTGGGCTCCCTCGCCGCCGCGGGGCTGGTGGCGCCGCTCAACCGGCGCTTCGGCATGGGACCCACGATGCTCGCGGGAATCGGGGCGACCGGCGTCGCGTGGCTGGTGATGGGCAGCGCCACCGGGCCGCTCTGGATGTCGTCACTGCTATTCGGCAGCGGGCTCTTCCTGCTCGACCTGGGCGCGATGGTGTTCTTCATCAACTACCTGTCGCTGCGCCAGGCGGCGACACCCGACGCGCTGCTGGGACGGGTGACGGCGACAATGATCTGCCTCACCGTTTCCATGGCGCCGCTGGGGGGACTGCTGGGGGGGTGGATCGCGGAGCACCACGGCCTGCGGGCCGCGATGCTGTTCTGCGGGGCGGGGGCGCTGGTCCTTGCGCCCATCGTCACGTGGTTCTCGCCGCTCGCCCGGCTGCGGGACCTGCCCAAGCCGATCACGCCCAGGTCGGCCGAAAGCGTGGCCGAGGAGCTGGCGGGGGACTAGGTCACGGGGGAATGGCCGGGCCCCGCTCCCGCACGCTGCTTGGTGGAGGCTGCCTAGCGGCAGTCGCGCAGCGCTTCCTCGACGTTGTTGTGCAGCATGCCGTGGCTGTTCAACTGGGCCATGCGGTACTGCGACGTGCCCAGTTGCATCTCGGCATAGCGCTGCTCGAGGCTGGTGACCGGGCGGGACTTGCCGCCGGCGATGCTGGCGGTGGTGACCGGGGCGATCTTGCATTCGGCCTGGGCCACCTGCACGGGCTGCTGGGCGCAGGAGGCGGCGAGGACGAGGGCGGCGAGGGCGACGGCGGTCTTCATGGAGCTCTCCTCGGGTCGGCGGGAATAACCATCATTCTACGCGCGAGCCTCCCGGCCGGTTGACAGCGAATCCGGGCAGCTGGCCCGGCGCGTCAAAGGGACGACCCAGGAGGCGGGAATTGTCCCTCCCCTCGCCACGGAAACCCCCATAATGCTGGCCGCCCTGGCCCCCGGAGATGTCGATGCATGCCAACGAACCCCTGCTCGCGGTCCTGGGCATGGTGATGAGCTTCGCCGTGCCGCTGCTGATGGTGGCGGTGATCCTGTACTACAAGCACCGGCGGATGAAGCTGATCCACGAGACCATCGCGCGCCTGGCCGAACGGGGGCTGCCGGTGCCTCCCGAGCTGGTGGACCCGCCGCGCGCCCGTCACTTCGGCTTGCGGGCGGGACTGGTGCTGGTGGCGCTGGGGATCGCGCTGGCGGCGTTCTTCTTCGAGTCGGGGGGGCCGGCGTCGATCGGGCTCATCCCGGGGCTGATGGGGCTGGCGCTCCTGGTGGCCTGGATGGTCGAGCGCCGGTCGTAGCTGTAGCTCCTCCCTCGATGCCCCTGCCCGCGGCGCCCTCCGACGCCGACCTGATCCTCGCCGTGCAGTCGCGCGACGATCGCCGCGCGTTCGGCGAACTCGTCGAGCGCCACCAGTCGCAGGTGCGATCGGTGCTACGCCGCCTCACGCGCGGCGACACCATGCTTGCCGACGACCTCGCCCAGGAGGCCTTCGTGCTCGCCTGGCGCAACATCGCGAAATTCCGCTTCGAGTCGCGCTTCTCCACGTGGCTCTACCGCATCGCGTTCAATGCCTGGCAGAGCGAGGCGCGCAAGCGACGCGAGGTGCTGATGGACATCGACGACGACTCCCCTCCGCCCGGATCGGAGGCCTGGGACGAGATGCCCGACGTGGCCTCGTGCCTGGATCTCGAACGCGCCATGGCCGGCCTTTCCGACGGCGAGCGCGCGGCGATCTCCGCGTGTTATTACGCCGACCTCACCCACGAGGAGGCGGCGCTCGCGCTGCAGCTCCCCGTCGGCACCGTGAAGACGCACATCCTGAGGGCCAAGGCCAAGCTGAAGGCGCGGCTCTCGACGAAGGAGGAAACATGAAGGATCTCGATACCCTGCTGCGCGAGGACGCGCGGGAAACGATTGCCGATGCCGGCTTCTCCACCCGCGTGCTCGGCACCCTGCCTGCACCGCGGCGGCGCGCCGCCTGGGTGACGCCGGCGATGGTGCTCGGATCGGCAGCCGTCGGCAGCCTGCTCGCCATCGCCTTCGCGCCCCAAGGCTTCTCGATCGCCCAGGGCTTCCTCGACGTAGTCCAGATGCGCGGCTTCACTCCCGCCGCCGTCGGCGCCATGGCGCTCGGCGCCGCCCTCACCGGCTCCGCGGTCCTGCTCGCCGCGGATGCATAGACCTTAGGGGACAGACCACCAGTTGCTCCATGTGAAACGGGGCCGCAGCCCCGTTTCGTCCAATGCAACTGGTGGTCTGTCCCCTAAGGTTCAACCCTTCAACAGGTGCTCGATCGCCGCGCGTTCCTCGGTCAGTTCCTTCTGCGTGGCCGCGATCTTGCCCTTGGCAAAGTCGCCGTGTTCGAGACCCTTCACGATCTCGTACTTGCCGCCCTTGGTGGTCACCGGGAAACCGAACAGCAAACCTTCGGGGATGCCGTAGCTGCCGTCCGAAGGCACGCCCATCGAAACCCACTCGCCGCTGCTGCCGTTCACCCAGTCGCGCACGTGGTCGATGGCCGCATTGGCCGCCGATGCCGCAGAGGAAAGGCCGCGCGCCTCGATGATCGCCGCACCCCGCTTCTGCACCGTCGGGATGAAGTTCGACTCGAGCCAAGCCTGGTCATTGATGAGCTTGGCCGCGTTCTGACCGCCCACCTCGGCATGGAAGAGGTCCGGGTACTGGGTCGCCGAGTGGTTGCCCCAGATCGACATCTTCTTCACGTCGGTCACGGCCTTGCCGGTCTTCTGCGCCACCTGCGTCATCGCGCGATTGTGGTCGAGGCGCATCATCGCCGTGAACTGCTCCGGCTTGAGGCTCGGGGCGTTCTTCATGGCGATGAGGGCATTGGTGTTGGCGGGGTTGCCCACCACCAGCACCTTCACGTCGCGCGAGGCCACTTCGTCGAGCGCCTTCCCCTGGGGAACGAAGATGGCGCCGTTGGCTTCCAGCAGGTCCTTCCTCTCCATGCCCGGCCCGCGGGGGCGCGCGCCCACCAGCAGGGCCACGTCGGCGTCCTTGAACGCGGCCTTCGCGTCGGAGGCGGCCACCATCGACTGCAGCAGCGGAAAGGCGCAGTCGTCCAGCTCCATCATCACGCCCTTCAGGGCCTTCTGCGCCTTCTCGTCGGGGATCTCGAGCAGCTGGAGGATGACGGGCTGGTCCTTCCCCAGCATCTCGCCGCTGGCGATGCGGAACAGCAGGCTGTAGCCGATCTGGCCGGCGGCGCCGGTCACGGCGATGCGCATGGGCTTCTTCATGGGAGCTCCTGGAATTGGCGGTGTCGAGGTCTTTGCTGCAGCGCGGAATTATAACGCGCCCGAGTCTGCGCCCCGGCCAAGGAGGCGAAGAGGGAGGCGCGTAGAACGGGGCTACAGTGGCGCTTCCCGATGCACGACCATTACTTGGCGGTGGTTGCGGGATGGCGCAGCGCCGCTCACCCAGTCTGTGGGGTAGCGCAGCGCCACTCCCCTTAAAAAGCAGTGACGGTCGACATGGACGGAGGAAGCTCGGGCTGGGCCTTGCGGGACTTGATTGAGAGGACGCTGAGTGTCGCCCGCAGGATCACCGCCCGCTTAACCATCTAGTCCCGCCCCTTGCAGGTTCGTAGCGGCCGGCCTCGATCAAGTCCCGCGGCCCCTGCCCGGGCGCAAAAGCCCTGGCGCCACCCCAGCGTCAGGGCACCACGCGCACGGTATACGAGACCGTCCCGCTCGCCCCCGACAGCAGCGAGCCCCCGAGCGTCCAGGAAACCGACCCGGTTGCGTTCACCGCCGGTTGCGTCGTCACGTTGCACGAGGAGATGGCTGCCGGCAGGGGCGTCACGCACTGCCCCGCCAGGTACACGGTGAAGGACGGTGTCGAGTCGGTGACCACGATCGCCGCCACGGGCCCGGCGCCGGTGTTGGTATAGGTGATGGTGTATTCCAGAACATCGTTGGGGCGCGCGGTGTTGGCGGTGGTGGCGCTGCCGCCCTGGGTCACGTTGCGCACCTGCTTGTTCAGGACCAGGCCCGCACCCGAGCCCGCGCCCACGATGGTGAGGTCGGTGCGGTTGAAGGCCTGCGCGTTCAACGTGGCGGTGACGGTGATGGCGTTCTGCGCGTTCTGCGGCGCCGTGAGCGGAATCGCGTCGCGCACGATGATGCAGATCGTGTCGCCGGCCGCGACGGCGAGGCTGCCGGTGAGCGGCGTCGTGCCCTCGGCGCCGTTCAGCGTGCCGCTGCAATCGGTGTCGCGGTAGATCACCTGCGTCCAGCCGGAGACCGCCGGGGTCTGCAGCGAGGTGGTGGAGAACGACAGCGTCCCCGCGACTCCGGCGTTGAAGGTGTGCGGGTAGTTGACGGTGGTGCCGGCCGAGGCTGTGATGGTGTTGTCCGGACCGAACAGGCTGGTGCCGGGAGTCGTGACGCCGGCGGAATCGCTGGCCGTGTTGTTTCCGGCGACCGCGGCGGGCTCGCCTCCCCCGCTCACCGTCGCGGAGTTCGTCACCGAGGGCGCCGCGGCGTTGCCGACGGCCACCACCAGAGTGATCGGATTCGCGCTGGTGGCCCCGGCGGCGATCACCGCGCCGCTGGTGCACGTCACCACCTGGCCCACGGCACCGCAGGTCCAGGAGGCGCCGGTACCCGAGACGAAGGTGAGGCCGTTGGGCAGGTTGTCGGTCACGGTGATGGTGCCGGTGGTGGGCGCCGCGCCGAGCGTGTTGTTGACGGTGATCGTGTAGGTGCCGTTGGTGCCGACGCTGAAGCTGCCCACGTGGGTCTTGGTGAGGCGCAGGTCGGGCGAGACGATCGCAGTCGTCACCGAGCTCTGGTTGTTGCCGGCGCCGATTCGCGTGGGATCCGTGGGGTCGTAGACCGTCGCGGGCGTCACCACCTGCGCGGTGTTGGTGAAGCTCCCCGAGGTGGGCGCCGTGCCGGTCACGGTGAAGGTCACGCTGCCGCCCGCGGGCAGCGTCGTGATGGTGCTGGTGACCGCGTTGCCCGAGACGTTGACGGTACCGCAGGCGGCGCCGCCGGCAGCCGCGCATGAGGCGCCTACGCCCAGCACCGCGGGCGGGACCGTGTCGCTGAAGAGCGCGCCGTCGGCTGCCTGCGGGCCGGCGCTGGAGACCACGATGGTGTAGGAGACGGTGGCGCCCGCGGCGACACTCGCCGGGCCCGACTTCACGATCGCGAGGTCAGCCTGGGGACGAACCGTGAGCGTGGCGCTACCCGCCGCCGTATTGGCCCCGATGCTGGTGGTGAGCGCACCGATTGCGATCGTATTCACGAGCGATGCGCCGCTGCTGGCGGAGGTCACGTCGATCGTCACCGTGCAAGAGCCATTGGCCGGCACGGTGCCGCCGGTGAGCGTCACGCTGGTGGCATTGGAAGTGGCCGTGCCCCCGGCGCAGCTAGTGGCCGCGTTCGGCACGGCGGCGGGAGCCATGCCCGCGGGGAACGTGTCGGTCACGCTGGTGACGGTGTAGGCGACGTTGTTGGCGTTGCCCAGGGTGATGGTGAGCTGCGAGGTCGCGCCCGGATCGATGGTGGCGGGCGAGAAGGCTTTCGCGACCGTCGGCACCGCGGCGGTGACGGTGAGCGTCGCGGTGTTGGACGCGGCGCCGGTCGCGGCCTGGCTGGTCGCGACACCGGAGGCGGTGTTGTTCAGCGCGCCTACCGAAGTGGCGCGCACCACCACGGCGACCGTGCACGAGGCCGACGCCGGGAGGGTGAGCCCGGTGAAGGCGAGGTTGGCCTGGTTCGCGGTGAACGAGTTACCGCCCGCGCCAACGCAACTGCCCGTGGCAGCGCCGTTGGCGTCGATCACCATCCCGGTGAGCGCATCGGTGAAGGCGCCGCCGGTGAGCGCCGTGGCGTTCGGGTTCGCGATCGTGAAGGTGATGGTGCTGGTGCCGCCGATCGCCACCGTCGCCGGCGAGAACGCCTTGGCGATGGTGGGTGCCATCGCCACGGTGAGCGTCGCCGACGCCGCCGTGCCCGCGTTTGCCTCGTTGCTGGTGGCGGTTCCGGTGGTGTTGGTGACGGTCGCCGTGGTGCTCACCAGCTGCGTGACGGTACAGGTG
>JBBQBW010000031.1:0-10940 GCA_038318025.1 Burkholderiales bacterium
ACCGACTCGGAGTCCTCCATCAGCGACGCCTCGGCGATCTCCAGGCGCAGCTTGCGCGCCTCGATGCCGTGGGTCTGCAGCGCGAGGAAGACGTCATTCACCAGCCCGACCTCGCGCAATTGCCGCGCCGAGAGGTTCACCGACAGCATCACGTCGTGCCCCTGGTCGTGCCAGGCCTGCAGGTCGGCAAGGCCGCGGTCGAGCACCCAGCGGCCGATGGCGCTCACGGTGCCGGTCTCCTCGGCGAGCGGCAGGAACTCGTTGGGCATCACCACGCCGGACTCGGGGTCGCGCCAGCGCAGCAGCGCCTCCAGCGAGACGATGCGGCGGGTGGCGAGCTCGTGCTCCGCCTGGTACTCGAGGAAGAACTCGTCCCGGTCGAGCGCCACGCGCACGCGCTTCTCGCGCTCCAGGCGATCCTCGGACATGGCGTTCAGGTCCTCGGAGTAGAACTGGAACTGGTTGCGGCCGCGCTGCTTGGCCTGGTACATCGCGGCGTCGGCGTTCCTCACCAGCGACTCCACCTCCTGCCCGTCCTCGGGGTAGCTCGAGATGCCGACGCTCGCCTGCACCACCACCTCGCGCCAGTCGATCAGCACCGGGCGCTGCAGCATCGAGACGATCTTCTGCGCCACGATCATCACCTCCTCGGGGCCGCCGTGCTCCTCGATCAGCACCACGAACTCGTCGCCGCCGAGGCGCGCCACCAGGTCGCTCTGGCGCACCGCCGCCGAGATGCGCTCGGAGACCGCCTTCAGCAGCTCGTCGCCGGCATGGTGGCCGAGGGAGTCGTTCACCTCCTTGAACTTGTCGAGGTCCACGAACAGCACCGAGAAGCGGGCGTGGCGCCGGCGCGCCTTGTGCACCGCGTGGTCGAGGGACTCCATGAACATCGCGCGGTTGGGCAGCCCCGTCAGCTGGTCGTGCATGGCGCGGCGGCGCATGTCCTCCTGCACGCGTTTCCTCTCGTCGATGTTGGCGAGCGCGGCGAGCAGGCAGTCCTCGTTCTGGAAACGCACCGATTGGACCGACATCAGCTGCCAGAACTCGCGTCCGTCGCGGTCGCGCATGCGGATCTCGAAGTCGCGCACCGCGCCCTTGGCGGCGAGGATGCCGGCGAGAAGCTCGTGCTGCGCGGGGTCGGCCTGCATATCGGCGAGCGCCCGTCCCCGAGCCGAGTCGGCGTCGAAACCGAAGGTCTGCATCGCGCGCTCGTTGGCATAGACCAGCTTGTAGCCGTCGGCGCGCAGGATGAGCAGCGGCAGCGGCGCCGAGTCCACGAGGTTGCGTACCTGGGCCTCGCTCTTGCGCAGCGCCCTCTGGAAGCGCTCGTTGTGGGTGACGAAGCGCTTGGAGATCGCGATGCCTGCCACCAGCAGCATCGCCGAGAGGATGAAGAGGCCGGCCAGCACCAGCGCCTGGGCAGCGCGCTGCGCCTCGGCGAGGGTGGCGGCCACGGCGTCTTCGAGGAGGCGCAGTGACGCTCCCACCCGTTCGATGCGGTCCAGCTGCTGCATGCGTTGCCGGGCGTCCACGATCGGGCCCGAGGCGCGAAGCTCCCCCGCGATCACGCGCAGCTCGTCCAGTCGGTCGTCGGCGCGTTTCCACAGCGCGACCGCCGGGTCGCTGAAGCCGAGCGGCCGGAAGCGGCGGTAGAGCGCGATCATCGAGTCCACGTCGCCAGGGTGGTTGCGGCCCTGCAGGAAGCCCTGGCGCGCGCGGTCGTAGTCGGGCTCGGCCTTCTCCAGCTCGATGCGCGCCTCGCGAAGTCCCAGGGGCACGGCCATGGCGCGCTCGTAGGCGGCGAAGTCGGCGTCCTGCGCGCGCATCGCGTAGCGGGCGAGGTGCGCCACCGCGTCGTTTTGCGCGCGTGACCACATGCTCTCGGCGCCCACGTAGGCGCGGCCGCCGGAGACCAGCGACAGGCCGTACAGGGAGGCGATGAGCAGGCACACCACGATTCCAGCGAAGAGCCAGACGATGGCGTCCATGCGGCGCGCCGCGCGCGGCGCGGGCGCCGCGCCGTGGAACGGGCGAGGCGGGTGGTTCATCGAAACGCTGCTCTCCTTATGGTCTTGTCAGCGTGAAACTGCCGGTGTGACTCTGCGCGTGCCGAAGGGTTCGCTTTGTAGGCGAGCTCCTACAAACGAAGGGCGCTAAAATTACCTCCATGAAAACCTATTCCGTCCGCTCCATCCTCGCCGGCGAGGCCCCGGCCGACACCCCGGTGACCGTCCGTGGCTGGGTTCGCACCCGCCGCGACTCGAAGGCCGGCCTTTCCTTCGTCCACGTCTCCGATGGCTCCGCCTTCCACCCGGTGCAGGTGGTCGCGCAGGCGGCCCTGCCCAACTACGCCTCCGAAGTGCAGCGGCTCACCGCCGGCTGCTCGGTGGAGGCCACCGGCACCATCGTGCCGTCACCCGCGAAGGGACAGCCCTTCGAGATGCAGGCGACCGAAGTGAAAGTGGTCGGCTGGGTCGACGATCCGGACACCTACCCGATCCAGCCCAAGCCGCACACCATGGAGTTCCTGCGCGAGGTGGCACACCTGCGCCCGCGCACCAACGTGATCGGCGCCACCACTCGCGTGCGCCACACGCTGGCGATGGCGATCCATCGCTTCTTCACCGAGGACGGCTTCGTCTGGGTGAACACGCCAATCATCACCGCCTCCGATGCCGAGGGCGCCGGCGAGCTCTTCCGCGTCTCGACGCTGGACCTGGCCAACCTGCCGCGCGCGGCCGACGGCAAGGTGGATTACTCGAAGGATTTCTTCGGGCGCGAGGCATTCCTCACCGTCTCGGGGCAGCTCAACGTCGAGGCCTACTGCATGGCGCTGTCGAAGGTCTACACCTTCGGCCCCACCTTCCGCGCCGAGAATTCCAATACCAGCCGGCACCTGGCGGAGTTCTGGATGATCGAGCCGGAGATCGCCTTCGCCGACCTCGCCGACGACGCGACACTCGCCGAGCGGCTCCTCAAGTACGTGCTGCGCGCGGTGCTCGCCGAGCGCCCCGACGACATGGCGTTCTTCGAGGAGCGCATCGAGCGCGGCGTCATCGCCAAGCTGCAGGGCATCGTCGACAAGCCGTTCGTGCGCATGGACTACACCGAGGCGATCTCGATCCTCGAGCGCTCGAAGCAGAAGTTCGAGTTCCCGGTGAAGTGGGGCATAGATCTCCAGAGCGAACATGAGCGCTACCTCGCCGAGAAGCACGTGGGCGGCCCGGTGGTCCTGATGAACTACCCGAAGGAGATCAAGGCGTTCTACATGCGCCTGAACGACGACGGCAAGACCGTGGCGGCGATGGACGTGCTCGCCCCCGGCATCGGCGAGATCATCGGAGGCAGCCAGCGTGAGGAGCGGCTCGACGTGCTCGACTCGCGCATCGTGGCCTCGGGACTCGATCCGAAGGCGTACTCGTGGTATCGCGACCTGCGCCGCTACGGCACCGTGCCCCATGCCGGGTTCGGGTTGGGATTCGAGCGGACGGTGGCTTACGTGACGGGCCTCGCGAACGTACGGGACGTAATTCCCTTCCCTCGGACGCCGGGGCACGCAGCTTTTTGAATAAGGGGCCTTTCTCTCGCGCCAGGATCGTCCTTGCGGCGCTGGTCATCCTGGCTGGCTGCGCTTCACCGCCGCCGATCTTCGATTCCCATGTCCACCTCAATGACTCCGCGATGCAGTTGCGTCTGATGGACGAGTACGGCGTCGATCGCGCGGTGGTGTTCTGGGGACGCGACTCCGACAACGACTCGATCCTCGCGGCGGCGGTGCGGCATCCCGCCCGCTTCGTGCCCTTCGCCTCGATCTCGCCCGAGCGCACCGCCTACCGGCCGCTATGGCAGCGCGACGACCCGGCGATCGTGGCCCGGCTCGCGGCGTTGCTCGCCACCGGGCGCTACAAGGGCATCGGCGAGATCTCAGTGGTGCACGACGCGACGCCCGGCTTCCCTGCGACCGATTTCGACCTGGCGGGCCCGGTGATGCGCGGCATCATGGACCTCGCGAGGAAACACCGCGTGCCGGTGATGCTGCATTGCGAGCGCTCCCGCATCGAAGCGTTGTCGCGCTTGCTCGAGGCGTATCCCGAGGTCGCGGTGATCTGGGCCCACGGCGGCTATACGCAAGTGGACGAGGCGCGACGCATGCTCGCGCGCCACCCGAACCTGTACTACGAGCTCTCGGCGCGCACCTGGCCGCGGCACCCGCGCTCGGCGGAATACCCGATCGTGGGGGAGGGCGGCGTGGTGGCGGCGGGATGGCTCGCGCTGGTCGAATCGATGCCCCGGCGCTTCCTGGTGGGGACCGACGCGAGCCACCACGTGGAAGCCAACGAGCGGATGAAGATCGAGAGCGTGAAGTCGTTCCTCGCGCAACTCTCCCCGGGCACGCGCCGCGAGGTGGCGGGCGGGACGCTGGGGCGCCTGCTCGGCGAGTGACCTAGGCCCGCGTGAGGGTGATGCGGGTGATTTCCGAGGGGCTCCCGAACCGCATCGGCGGCCCCCAGTACCCGGTGCCGCGGCTGATGTAGATCCACATCTCGCCCAGCTTGTGCAGTCCCGCGGTGAACGGCTGCTGCAAGCGCACGAAGTGGTTCCACGGCCAGAACTGCCCGCCGTGGGTGTGGCCCGAGAGCTGCAGGTCGAAGCCCGCGTCGCTGGCGCCCTGGGCGGAGCGCGGCTGGTGGGCGAGCAGCACCTTCACCGTGCCTTTCGGCACTCCCGCCGCGGCGCGGGCGGCATCGCTGCGCTGCGAGGGGTCGAAGTGGTGCGCGGAGTAGTCGGTCACGCCGGCGATGGCGAGCTGTCCGCCGTCGTGGTCGAGCAGCACGTGTTCGTTCAGCAACACGTTGGCGCCGAGGCGGCGCAGCTCCTGGATCCACGCCGGAGCGCCGGAGTAGTACTCGTGGTTGCCGGTGACGAAGTAGGTGCCATGGCGCGAGGCGAGCCCCGCCAGCGGCGCGGTGTGGGGCCCGAGCTCGCGCACGCTGCCGTCGACCAGGTCGCCGGTGATCGCCACCATGTCGGGCGCCAGCCGGTTCACGGCGGCGACGATGCCCTCGACGAAGTCGCGCTTGATCGTGGGCCCCACGTGGATGTCGCTGATCTGCGCGATGGTGAAACCTTCCAGCGCCGCGGGGAGCGACTTGACCGGCACCGTCACCTCCACCACCGGCGCCACGCGCCGGGCGAGGATGTACCCCACCAGGGTGATGGCGGGTGCGAGCGCCATGACCCCGAGGGCGGAAGCCCGGATCCAGGTGTCCAGCGTCTCGGGCGCGGCCACGATCGCCAGGGCGGCCACGGTCACGTCCCGCACCACGGTGAGCACCAGCAGCCACGAGAAGAACCCCATCGCGATCCACGGCGCCAGCACCGCCAGGGGGTGCCGGGCCATCGGCACGGTCCAGCCCTTGGGGAGGAGCCAGAAGACCGCCGCGAGGAAGGTGGCGCCGGCGAGCTGGACGGGCGCTGTCAGGGGGGCCAGCAGGCGCAGCCCGACGTACGCGAGCAGCGCGGCGACCAGCACCACGAAAGGGTTGAAGCGCATTACCGCCATCTGGGGACAATCCGGCGGTCTGCAAGGCGGGTCGGTTGGTATCATCAAAGACCCATGGAAACTTCGCCCTCCGCGCCCTCCGCCGCACCCGTGCGCCGCCGCCGCTGGCCCTGGATCGTCCTGGTTCTGGTCCTGGCGGCCGCGATCTTCGGCGGGTGGCGCTTCGCCGGTACCCGGTCGGCCGACGCCCAGGCGGCGAAGAAGGGTCCCGGCCCCACCCCGGTAGTGACGGCGCGCGCCGAGTCGCGCGACATGCCGGTGCGCCTGAAGGTGAATGGCGCGGTGGCGGCGTTGCAATCCGTAGACCTGCGCGGGCAGATCACCAGCACCGTGCGCCAGGTGCACATCCGCGAGGGACAGAACGTGCGCGCGGGCGACCTGCTATTTTCCCTCGACGCCCGCGCCGACGAGGCGAACATCCGCAAGGCCGAGGCGCAGGTGGCCAAGGACCGCGCCGACCTCGCCACCGCGCAGCGCAACCTCGCGCGCCAGCGCGAGCTCTTCGGCCAGAAATTCATCTCCCAGGCCGCGCTGGACCAGGCGCAGAACGGCGTCGACACCTTGAACGGGCAGCTGGCGGTGGACCAGGCGGCGCTGGAGAGCGCCCGCGTCGCGCGGGGATATACCGAGATCCGCGCCCCCTTCGCGGGCCGCACGGGTGCGATCAGCGTGCGCGCCGGCAGCCTGGTGCAACCGGGGGCCACCGCCGCGCCGCTGGTGACGATCTCGCAGATCGATCCCATCTCCGTGTCGTTCACCCTGCCGGAGAAGGAGCTGCCGGGGTTGCAGCGCGCGCTCGCCACCGGCGCGGTGACGGTCACCGCCGCTCCCCAGGACGCCACCGAGAAGCCGTTCGCAGGGAAGGTGAGCTTCGTCGACAACGCGGTCGACACCGCCACCGGCACCATCCGCGTGAAGGCCGAGTTCCCCAACCCCGACCTCAAGCTCTGGCCCGGCATGTACGTGAACGTCGAGATGGCGCCGCGCACGATCGCGGGCGCCACGGTGGTCCCCGCGCAGGCGGTGCAGACCGGGCCCGAGTCGCGCTTCGTCTACGTGGTGGGCGAAGACCAGACGGTGGCGCAGAAGACCGTGACCCTCGCCTTCATCGAGTCGGGCACCGCGGTGGTGGAAGGCATCGGGGCGGGCACCCGGGTGGTGGTCGAGGGCGGCCAGAACCTGCGTCCGGGCGCCAAGGTCACCGAGGCGCGGCCCGAAGGCGCGGTCCCCGCCGAGGGCGGCAAGGCGGGCAAGGGCGGCAAGGACGAGGGCAGGAAGAAGAAGGCGCAGGCGTCATGAGCTTCACCGAAGCTTTCATCCGCCGGCCGGTGATGACGGTGCTGCTGTCGGCCTCCTTCGTGGTGGCGGGCGTGCTGGCCTACGGCGACATCCCCATCGCCGCGCTGCCGCGGTTCGAGACGCCGATCATCTCGGTCACCGCGAACCTGCCGGGGGCCGCGCCGGACACCATGGCGACCTCGGTGGCGCTGCCGCTGGAGAAACAGTTCGCAACCATCGCGGGCCTGGATTCCATCAGCTCCACCTCCACCCAGGGGCGCACCCAGGTGACGCTCGAGTTCGGCGAGAGCCGCGACATCGACGCGGCCGCCGTGGACGTGCAGGCGGCGCTTCTCCGGGCACAGCGCTCGCTGCCGGACGAGATGACCAACCCGCCCGCCTACCGCAAGGTGAACCCGGGCGACGCGCCGATCATCTGGGTATCTCTCACCTCGCCCTCGATGCCGCTGTCGGACCTGAACGACCTGGCCGAGAACCTGATCGCGCCGACCCTCTCGACGCTGCCCGGGGTGGCCGAGATCGACATCAACGGCCGCAAGCGCTTCGCGGTGCGGGTGCAGGTGCGCCCCGACGCGCTCGCCTCGCGCAACTTGACGGTGGACGACGTGGCCAACGCCATCCGCACCGCCAACGCCAACACGCCCGTGGGCACGCTCGAGGGCGACCGCCAGACGCTCACCATCCAGGCCAACCGGCAGCTCACCCGCGCCGCCCAGTTCGCGAGGATCATCGTGGCGACGCTCCCGGGCGGGGCCAGCGTGCGGCTGGAGGACGTGGCGACCGTCATCGACAGCGTGGAGTCGGTGAAGGTCGCGAGCTGGGCCGACGAGGACATCGCCATCTCCATCGCGGTGCGCCGCCAGCCCGACGCCAACACCGTGGCCACGGTCGATGCGATCCGCGCGGCACTCCCGCCGCTGATGGCGCAGATGCCGGCCTCGGTGCAGATCAAGATCAACAACGACCGCTCGGTGTCGATCCGGCACTCGATCTTCGACGTCAAGGTGACGCTCGCCATCACCGCCCTCCTCGTGGTGCTGGTGATCTACCTGTTCCTGCGCCGGCCCTCGGCCACCATCATCCCGGCGCTGTCGCTGCCGATCTCGCTGCTCGGCACGCTGGCCCTGATGAAGTGGCTGGACCTGAGCCTCAACAACGTGTCGCTGCTGGGCATCACGCTCGCCGTGGGCCTGGTGGTGGACGACGCCATCGTGATGCTGGAGAACATCGTGCGCCACGTGGAGGAGGGCATGGAGCCCTTCGCCGCTGCGATCAAGGGCGCCCGCGAGGTGGCGTTCACCATCCTCTCGATCTCGGTCTCGCTGGTGGCGGTGTTCATCCCGATCTTCTTCATGCCGGGGGTGATCGGCGGGCTGTTCCGCGAGTTCGCGATCGTGGTGTCGCTCGCGATCACGGTCTCGGCGCTGGTTTCGCTCACCCTGGTGCCGATGCTCGCCAGCCGGTACCTCAAGCACACCCGCCACGACGATCCGGTGCTGCGCTACACCGCGTGGTTCGAGCGCGGCTACCAGTGGACGCTGGGGCGCTACGAGCGCGCGCTGGACTTCTCGCTGCACCACCGCGCCGTGATTCTCGGGGTCGCGCTCGCGAGCCTGGCGATCACCGTGGGCCTTTTCCTGTACATCCCGAAGGGCTTCTTCCCCACCGAGGACATCGGTCAGATCATTGTGCGCGCAGAGGCGGTGGAAGACATCTCGTTTCCGGCGATGTCGGCCACGATGCAGCGAGTGCGCGACGCGGTCCGCGCCAACGCCGCGGTGGCGAGCGTCATCACCACCGCCGACGACACCAACACCGGCAGGCTTTTCATCAACCTGAAGGCGCGGGGCGAGCGCCCCGGCATCGACCGCGTGCTCGAGTCGCTGCGCCGCGACGTGCGCGGCATTCCCGGCGTGGCGGTGTACTTCACGCCGCTGCAGAATCTGCGCATTGGCGGGCGCATCAGCAAGAGCCGCTACCAGTACGTGCTGAAGAGCGTGGGCGACAAGGACCTCCAGGCAAGCGCCGACAAGCTGGTGAGCCTGATGCGGCCCGACCCGATCTTCCGCGACGTCTCGAGCGACGCGCAGATGAAGGGGCTGCAGGCGCAGCTGCACATCGACCGCGACAAGGCCAACGCCCTGGGCGTACAGATCCAGGACATCCGCACCGCGCTTTATTCGACCTTCGGCGAGCGCCAAGTCTCCACCATCTTCGCCTCATCGGACTCGTACCCGGTGATCCTTCAGGCGACCGACGCCGACCGGCGCGACGAATCCGCCTTCGGCAAGATCCACCTGCGCTCCAGCTCCGGGGCGCTGGTGCCGCTCTCCAGCATTGCGTCGGTGGAGCGGCGCGTGGGGCCGATCGCGATCAACCATGCCGGGCAGCTGCAGTCGGTCACCGTCACCTTCAACCTGGCTCCCGGCGTGGCACTGGGAGACGCCGCCAAACGCATCGAGCGCTACCAGGTGGAGTCGGCGATGCCCGCGTCGATCATCTCCGCCTGGGCGGGAGACGCCGCGGCTTTCCAGAAGTCGCAGTCGAGCCAGGTGTGGTTGCTGCTTTCGGCGCTGCTGGTGATCTACGTGCTGCTGGGCGTGCTCTACGAGAGCTACATCCACCCGATCACGATCCTGGCCGGCATTCCCTCGGCGGCGATCGGCGCGCTGCTGACGTTACTGATCTTCGGCATGGACCTGTCGATGATCGCGGTGATCGGTATCCTGCTGCTGATCGGCATCGTGAAGAAGAACGCAATCATGATGATCGACTTCGCACTCACAGCCCAGCGCGACGAGAGGCTGCCGCCGCTGGAGGCGATCCGCAAGGCGGCGCTGCTGCGCTTCCGCCCGATCATGATGACCACGCTCGCGGCGATGATGGGGGCCATTCCCATCGCGGCGGGGCTGGGCGCGGGCGCCGAGCTGCGCCAGCCGCTGGGGCTGGCGGTGGTGGGCGGGCTGTTGTTCTCCCAGGTCATTACCTTGTTCATCACGCCGGTGATCTATCTCTACCTTGACCGCTACTCGGGCAAGGGCCCCATCACACGTCGCGTGGGTGATGCACAGGCGGTGCCTGGAGACGACTAAAGCGAATCGCAGATGGAACGCAGATGGTCGCAGATGGGATAAGGCCAGGCCGTCGAGGCCCTGTAGGTGGTGCGCGTCGAGGATCGCTGGAAGTGCGTTCACCTGACGATTACGCATCAGATCTCCTGCCTGTAGCGAATCTGTCATCCCATCGGCGACCATCTGCGTTCGATCTGCGACTATCTGCGATCCCCGTCGTATGCAAATCGTTGGTACTCGAGTCGGCGGCGACCGGAATTGAGCAACAGGCAGATAGGAAGACCGGTGGCGCGCAGGTAGTTGAGGCACTGCAGATGGTGCGCGTCGAGGATCGCTGGAAGTGCTTTCACCTCTACGATTACCCGTCCCTCGACCTTCAGATCGGTCATGAATTCACCGACGATCTCCTGCCTGTAGCGAACCTTCACTGAACATTGCTGCTCTACCCGAATACCGCGGGAGCGAAGCTCCAGCACCGGTGCGTTTTCATACACCTTCTCGAGGAACCCAAAACCTAGCGCGGAACTGACGCGCATTCCTGCGCCTATGACTTCGCCGGTGATCGGTTTGAGCTCGGCGCGATCCGTATTCGCTTGCATGCCAGCCTCACGTTTTGAAGGTAACTCATCAACGTGGGTCGCTGCGCCTGGATGACGATCTCGGGAGGGCGACTAGAAAAGCGAATCGCAGATGGTCGCAGATGGAACGCAGATGGGCGCAGATGGGATGAGCTAAACCAGTTCCGATAACGGCGGCAGATTTCGCATATTCGTGGGTCACTGCGCATGGACGACGCTCTCATGGTGTCATCCCATCTGCGCCCATCTGCGCCCATCTGCGTTCGATCTGCGAATATCTGCGTTCCCCATCGACCGGTGCAAATCGCTGGCACCACGCCACCGTTAGCCACCTGAACGTCGCCGGCCCCGCAAGCGTTCCACCATCGCCTGGAAATCCTCCGGTGCCTCGCGCTCGAAGTACACCGGCTTTCCCGTCCGTGGATG